>JAFLEG010000408.1 GCA_017302195.1 Verrucomicrobiota bacterium | reverse complement strand
GAGGCCCTGGCGGCGCCTCGAACTGCTCGACCAGTTCTCCGACCATGTCTATGGCCGCACGCCATCGAACCTGCCGCGTCGCAAGGCGGCGGTGCTCTCAATTGAGCGCAACGCGCTGGGCGGTCTCGCCACGCGGAAGCTGGTCCGGATTCCCCTGACGCGGAAGGATTCCGGACCGTATCTGGATCTGCTGGAATACCTGCCCAACGGGGCCACCGGTCCGGTGCCCGTCTTCCTGGGGTACAACTTCGACGGCAACCACACGGTGACGGCGGACCCCGCCGTGCCCCTCCCCCGGGGTTGGGTGCCGAACCGTCCGAAGTCGGGCATCACCGACAACCGTCCCCAGGAGACGTCCCGCGGTGGCGCGGCCTCGGCATGGCCGATTGAGACGATCCTTGGACGCGGCTACGGCTTCGCCACCCTGTACTACGGAGACGTGGAGGCGGATTTCGACGGCGGATGGAAGGACGGCCTGCGTGGCGCCGTGGCCCGGGGCGGGACCAACCACGTGTTCCGCCCGGGGGAGTGGGGAGCGATCGGCGCCTGGGCCTGGGGCCTGTCGCGGGCCGTGGACTATCTCAGGACCGATGCCGGGGTGGATGGGCGGCGCATCGCCGTGATCGGGCATTCGCGTCTCGGCAAGACCGCGTTGTGGGCGGGCGCCCAGGACGAACGCATTGCGCTGGTGATTGCCAACGAATCGGGCGAGGGGGGCGCCGCGCTGGCCCGGCGCTGGTTCGGCGAGACGGTGCAGCGCATCAATACCAGCTTCCCGCATTGGTTCTGCGGGAACTTCAGAAACTACAACACCAACGTCGCGTCGCTGCCCGTGGACCAGCACGAGCTCATCGCGCTCTGTGCGCCGCGTCCGGTGTACGTCGGCAGCGCCGAGGACGACCGGTGGGCGGATCCGCGGGGGGAGTTCCTGAGCCTGGTCGGAGCGGAACCGGTGTATGCCCTCTATGGCATGAAGGGGGTGGGCCTGACCGACATGCCGCCGCTCAACACCTCCGTCGGCGACACCCTGGGATATCACATCCGGACCGGTCCCCACGCACTGACGGTCGTGGACTGGAACCACTATCTCGATTTCGCCGACCGCCATCTAAAGGCGCCGAACCCTCCGCAGCCCTCCAAGTAGGCACGAAGGAGGGCGTGAGATCAGGCCATCACCGCCCGGATGACGTCGCCGTGGACGTCTGTGAGCCGGAAGTCACGTCCGGCATGGCGGTAGGTCAGCGCCTCGTGGTCCAGACCCAGCAGGGCGAGCAGCGTGGCGTGGAGGTCATGCACATGCATCTTCTGGTCCACGCAATAGAAGCCGTATTCGTCGGTTACGCCGTAGCTGAATCCGGCCCGCACCCCGCCGCCGGCCATCCACATGGTGAAGGCCTGCGGATGATGATCGCGCCCGTCGCGGCCCTGGAGCGTGGGCGTCCGGCCGAACTCCCCGCCCCAGAGCACCAGCGTCTCCTCGAGCAGGCCGCGGGACTTGAGGTCGCGGAGGAGCCCGGCGATGGGGCGGTCCACCTCGGATGCCAGGCGCCCGTGGTCCCGGGTGAGATCCTCATGCTGGTCCCAGTAGCCATGGGTTGCCTGCACGAAGCGCACGCCGCGCTCGCTCAGGCGTCGGGCCAGGAGGCATTGGCGGGCGAAGGAGGCGGTCCCCGGGGTGTCGAGCCCGTACAGTCGCCGCGTGGCCGGGGTCTCGCCGTCCAGACTCAGGATCTCCGGGGCCTCGGACTGCATGCGGAAGGCCAGTTCGAACGATTCGATGCGCGCCTCCAGCATCGGATCCCCGCCCACCCGGGCCAGATGTTCGCGGTTGGCCTCGCCCAGGAAATCAAGCTGCGCCCGCTGCAGGGCGGCATTGTCTCCGGGATCGTGCAGGTAGTGCACGGTGGCCTTCTCCACGGGCACCCCGCCCCCCAGCGGCGTGCCCTGGTGCACCGCCGGGAGGAAGGCGCTCGACCAATTGCCGACGCCGCCATGCCCCAGGGTGGGATTGATGGTGATGAAGGACGGCAGGTTCGCGTTCTCCGAGCCCAGGCCGTAGGAGATCCAGGAGCCCAGGCTCGGCCGGACGAAGGTGTCGGAGCCGGTGTGCAGCTTGAGCAGCGCGCCGCCGTGGGCCTCGTTGGTGCCGTGGACCGATTTCAGGAAGCACAGGTCATCCGCGCAGGCGCCCACCTCGGGAAACAGATCGCTGACCATGGCCCCGCACTGGCCATGCGGACGGAACTCCCAGGGCGACTTCCGCAGGTTGGAGGTCTGGGCGAACTGGATGCGCGGCTTGGCAAAGGGCAGCGGCTTGCCGGAGTCGCGGACCAGCGCCGGCTTCCAGTCGAAGGTGTCCACATGCGACGGCCCCCCGTGCATGAAGAGGAAGATGATGCGCTTGGCCCTGGGACGGAACAGGGGCCGGGGCGCCGGCATCGCCGCACGGGCGGACCCTGCGGAGGCCAGGAGCCCGATCAGCGCCAGGTGACCAAACCCAGCGCTGCATTGCTGCAGCATCTGACGCCGGGTCAGCGGAGTTGGCAGGTCATGCATGATCTGCGGGCTGAATCAGGGGCGAAGTCTCTTGAGAATGGCCTTCGCGAGAAACGCTGAAATCTCGGTGTGTCGGGGAACCGGTTGGCAGATTCCCGTTGCTGGTTGTTGGTACTAATCATGCCGACCGCCATGGCGAATCAAGACGCAGCCGAGGTCCTGCAGTTCGCGGATCAACTCACGCCGCTTCATGCCACGGTGAGTTGTCGCACGGTCCGCGCCTGAGGGATTCGGCCTGCCTCGACATCCGACAAGATATCGCGGAGGTTTTCCTCAAGTTCTTCGAGGCTGCCCCCCTGGGGCATGTAATCCGGAAGATCTTCATGGTAGCCGAGGTGGAGATCTCCATCCTTCCAGCCGATGTATCGCAGGGTTCTCATGGGCATAGGCTAGGAATCTCGTCGGGGCCGGGCAAGATGCGAGGGCGGCGTCACTCCCGGTACAGGAATTCGTTGGCTGACAGGAGGGCGTGACACAGGGCCGTCCAGGTGGCGAAGGGGTCCTGGTCTGCTTCCAGGACCCGACCTTCCAAAAACTGGAACGCCCGGACCTGTTCGGTCCCGGTGGGATGGCGGCCGTAGAGGCGTTCGTAGGCATTCGTCAGGCGGTCAGCGTCACGGGTGCTGCCCGCAACCAGTTCCATTGCCAGGGCGCGTGCGCAGTCCCGGACCAGCGGGCTGTTCATGAAGAACAGCGCCTGATGCGAGACCACGGTCGGTGTCCGCTTCGCGATGCCGACGCTGGGATTGGCGAAATCGAAGAGGGTGAACACGTCATAGACCCGGTCGCGCACCACCGGGAGATACACGGAGCGGCGCACGGACGCCGCCGACACCTCATCGCCGGGGGTGTACTCGTTGTTCTTCCACGCGACCAGGGACCCGCCAAGGGTGCCATCGAGCCTTCCCGAGACCGCTAGCAGCGCATCGCGCACCATTTCGGCTTCGAGACGCTGTCTCGGGAACCGTGAGAGCAGGCGGTTGTCGGGATCCGGAGCCACGCCGTCGGGTTCGGCGCCGGGCGTGGCGGATTGTCGCCAGGTCGCGCTGTTCAGAATGAGCCGGTGGAGGTGACGGAGATCCCATCCGGACCGGATCAGTTCCTGCGCCAGCCAGTCGAGCAGTTCGGGATGGGTCGGCGGCTCGCCGCGGATCCCAAAATTGTCGGAGGTCCGCACTAGGCCCTCCCCAAAATGTGCCTGCCAGACGCGGTTCGCGATCACGCGTGCCGTGAGCGGATGTTCCGGAGAGATCAGCCAGCGGGCGAGTTCGAGGCGTCCGCTGGAATCCGGGGTGGGCAGCGGGTCCGATGGCCGATGCGCCACGCGCAGAAAGCCGCGTGGCACGGGATCGGGTCCGGGCGACAGATGACTGCCGCGGTGGAAAACAGGGAGGTTGACGGGCGTGTCCTCCGAGACGGCCAGGGCAACCGCCAGCGGAGGAGGGGCGGAGTCCTTCAGGCGCTCCCAATCACCAGCCAGACGCCGGAGGATCTCACGATCCGGTGCCGCAATCCACGGGGCTGGATCCGACGGCACTTCCAGAATCCCGCCGGATCCGAAGAAGGCGTCCCGCAGCGCCGCCTGGTCCGACGCACGCCGCTCGCCATCTGTGGGCGAGTCGAAGTCCCAGGCGGCGACCACTCCTTCCACCGGCCCCGACTCCGGATGCCTTGCGGACGCCGCTATCTCCCCGGGAGTCAGCGCGCGCCCGTAGATGCGGATGCCATCCAACTGGCCCTGGAAGGCAACATGGCCGTCCTGACGCCGCCCGATCGCGAGCGGTCCGGTGCCCGGGACGCGCTGGCGTCCGATCTGTGCGTGGCCCGAGGGGACGCCATCCACGAAAAGCTGAAGGCGCTCACCATCATAGGTGAGGGCGAGGTGATGCCAGCGATCGGGCTCCAGCACGGCGCCATCGCTCCAAACCGCGGCCACGTGTTCGCGCCCACCGCCGATGTTCAGATAGGCGCCCGGACGGTTGCGGTCGAGCACGAGGGCGTAGTGACCTTCCACCCACTCGTTCCCGTTCTTGTTCACCAGCCAGCGTCGCGCGTCCCCGTCCTTAGGGAAGGACGCGGTTTGGACCCACGCCTCCACCGTGAGTTGCGCCGGTTCCAGCACGGCATCATGCGGCCGTTCCAGGGCGCTGTTTCCTGTGGCGAGGAATCCAGAACCCACACGCCCGGGACCGAACCGCAGGCCGGTGGCCGCCTCCTGATCCTTCTCCAGGGCGTCCATGGCCGCTGCGGTGCCGTCCGGATGCCCGGACATCTGTTCCAGGAGGGCTGCGACGGGATCCTTCCCGGGATCGGCCAGGCGTCGTTGGGCCAGTCGCTCCAGCGCGGGCGTGCCGGCGGGGCGCTCGGACGGCGGCGGCGCGCCGAGCGCCATCGCGACCTCAGCCCGCCACTGCTGGCCCAGGCGATGCCGGG
>JAFLEG010000407.1:675-4996 GCA_017302195.1 Verrucomicrobiota bacterium | reverse complement strand
TTCCTTCAAGAAGAATGAGGATCGTCCAATTGGCAATGGTTCTCTCCGTGATTTTTCAGATGTGAATTTTAACAGTGATGTCGGGTTGAACCGGACGCATATCCCGAAGTTTTCCATGGAGCCACCATTTGAACAAAATGATCATGATCCATCACGATGTTTAAATACTGACATCCCGGATGGCTGCCGGCGATGTGGCGGCGTCCGAACGTCCGGATCTGCCTCCCCCCGCTGCAAACAGGGGCGCAAGATGCTGATCCGCGGAACCCCCGGGACCCGGCGACGCTCTTTCCGGGAGTTTTTCCGCCGCAGAATAGGCGACAGTCCCGACTTGGCCTGATGGGTGCTTTGCGGCGACCCGACGGTGGTAGGAGGGACAGCCCTCCCGGCGCGCCCTGCGCCAGACTCGGTTGACACCAACCGCAGCGTCACACGCCGTCCAATCCCTTCCTCTCACCCTCGGGGACAGCCGGCGTCCGGGCGCGTCCGGCGGTCGCCGCAACAGGACGTATGAACAGTCAGATCCTCCGAATCCTTGCCATGGCCGTGCTCACGGGCGCGGGCGGGCTCCCCGCAGCCGCGGACTATCCGTCGGCCCTCTCGAGTCTCAACCCCGTTGCCTACTGGCGCCTCGACGAAATGGCGCCGCCGCCGGATGCCGACATCGCCGTCAACCTGGGATCCCTCGGGACCCCGGCCAATGGATACTATCTTGGCGTCTCCAGTCATCCGGTCCCGGGTGTCCTGTCCGGAAGCGATGCCGGAGCCTCGTACTTCGACGGCACCGCAGGCACGTTCACGCTGGTGCCCTACGACGCGTCGCTGAATCCGGCCGCGCCGTTCTCCGTGGAGGCGTGGCTGAGCCCGGCGGTGGAATTCGAACCCGGTTCGACCACCCTGACCTGCGCCCTTTCCAGCGGGCAGTTCGCCTCCCCCAGAACCGGATGGCTCCTCTATCAATCCGCGGCGGGATGGAATCTCAGGCTGTACAATAACAACGGCGCCGCCACCTCGCTGGACATCACCGGCGGGGGACCGCCGGTGGCGGGAAGCTGGTATCACCTCGTGGCCGTGTACGACGGCACCAAGGCAATGCTGTACGTCAACGGACAGGTGGCTGCCGAGGGCATCCCGAGCGGCTACGTGCCCGGTGCCTCCGGCGGACTGGCCATCGGCGCGCGTGCGGATGCGTCCTTCTACTGGAATGGCACTGCGGACGCGGTGGCCCTCTATCCGTCGGCACTCTCGGCAGCCACGGTGGCCGGGCATTTCGCCGCCGGCACCAGTGCCGCTCCCGTCACGCCGTACCGCAACCTGGTTCTCGCCGCCAATCCCCTCGCCTACTACCCCTTGGGAGAACCCACCTACGTGCCCCCGGCCGCCCTTCCCGTCGCACGGAATGAGGGCACCGCGGGAAGCGCGGCCGACGGCAGCTACGTCCCCGGCTTGGCGCCCGGAGGCACCGGTCCCCGGCCGCCCGAGTTCTCCGGATTTGACCCACAGAACACCGCCAGCGTCTTCAACGGAGCGGCCGGGCATGTGGCCACGCTGCACACCCTCAACGATCTGACCGAATTCTCGGTGGTGGGCTGGGTCCGGCGGGGCCAGATCCACAGCGGCCGGGGCGGCTACTTCGGACAGAACGACCTGCTGGAGTTTGGCGACGCGGACACCGGAGCCAACATCGAGCTCTACGTGGCGGCGCGCGGCGGCAACATCAAGGCGCCGTACCCGTTTGCGGACGACGCGTGGGGACAGTTTGCGATCGTCGCCAGCCCGACCAACACCGTGCTCTATGCCAATGGACAGGAGATCGGACGACTCAGCGGCGCGGTGGAGTCCTACGGCTCCAGCGGATACTACTTCAACATCGGGGGCGGCGGCGTCTTCAACGTGACCGGCGACCCGTTCCTCGGAAGCATTGACGAGGTGGCCATTCTCCCCACCGCCCTGTCCCCGGAAGCCGTCCAGGATCTCTATTTCGCTTCGGAAGTTGCTCCCACCATCGTCACCGGGCCCGCGGTGCCGTCCCGTCCCGTGTATGCCGGATACACCCTGTCCCTGTCGGTGACCGCACGCGGTTCCGTGCCCCTGGCCTACCAGTGGCGGAGGGAGGGTGCGGACCTGCCTGGACAAACCGGGATGGTGCTGGAGATCCCCGCGGTGACCGAGGCCCTGGCCGGACTCTATGACGTGATCGTCTCCAACCCGTTCGGTGCCGTGACCAGCGCCCCGGTCACGGTGTCGGTGCTGGCCGCCGATGGCGTGCCTCCGGTGCTGGAACATGCTGCGGGCGGGTCGGGCTTTGACACCGTCCGCATCTGGTTCTCCAAGCCCCTGGACCCGGCGACGGCCCGGGATCCGGCAAACTACCAGATCCCCGGCCTCGCCGTCCTGGGCGCCGCACTCGTCGCACCGCCGGGGCTCGATGGGGACCACATCGTCGAACTGACCACCGCCCCCCAGACTCCGGGCCAGACCTATGCAGTGACCGTTTCCGGGGTGAAGGACCAGATGCTGCCGGCGGCGATGGTTGCCCCCAACAGCAGCCTCCCGTTCCACGCCTGGGCCCTCGCGCAGGGCGTGCTGCGCTTCGAGCATTACGACAACCTGCCCAATGCCAGCGATGAGGCGATCACCACCGCCCTGGCTGATCCCCGGGTCGTCGCCGGGACGCCCACAACACTCGGCAACCTGATCGGCCGCTTCGACACACGGACTGTCTTCGCCGACGACAGCCATGAAAGCTATCTCGCCCGGATCACCGGGTTCCTCACCCCGGCCGAATCCGGGGACTACTACTTCTTCCTGTCCTCGGATGACGCCTCGCGGCTGTACCTCAGCACCGGCGAAACCCCGCCGAACCCCGACGTGGACCTGCCCATTGCCAACGAGCCCGACTGTTGCGGTGCGTTTGCGGAGCCGGACGCCGGGGATCCCGCCACCACGGCGACCCCGGTCAGTCTCCAGGCCAACCGGCGGTATGCCCTCCTGGTGCTGCTCAAGGAAGGCGGCGGCGGCGACTACCTCAGGCTCGCGTGGCGCAAGTCCACGGATACCACCGCCGCCACCGCCCTGTTGCCCCTGTCGGGCCAGTTCTTCGCCTCGTATGTGGATCCGAACAGCGAGGTGTCCTTCCGCCTCCAGCCCGTGGACGCCCTGGTGCGTCCGCCTTCAGTTCCCGCATCATTCACCAACGTGAGTTTCATGGCGGACGACGCCGGATTTACGGTGACCAACACCACGCCGGAGCCCCCGGGACCGTTCCTCTACGACCCCGGTTCGGGCACCTGGACCGCGGAGGGATCGTCCGACGGCTGCGACGGCCCGTATCACTCGCGGCTGTCGAGTCCGGAGTATGTGGTTCCTGCCACCCAGGCGGTGCTGCTGGTCTTCGAACACCGGTATTCCTTCGAGGGTGATTTCTGGGACGGGGGACAGGTCCTGGTCAGCGTGAATGGCGGTGCCTTTGAGGTCGTGCCCCGGGAGAACTTCACCGCCAATGGCTATGCCACTGGCCGGACCATCCAGGGCAATGGCGTGATCAACGGGCAGTATGCCTTCAACGGCGACTCGCCCGGCCATGCCGCCGGGGAGTTCATCACCACCACGGCAGTGCTGGGCACCTTCGGGCAGGGGGATCGCATCGCCGTCCAGTTTCTCGGCGCCTGGGATGACTGCTCGCGGGCAAGCCTTCCAGGCTGGGTCATCCGGAGCCTGACGCTGTCCACGATCGAGCCGCCCAGCGAGGTGGTCTTCGAGGCGGACGCCGAAGCCTCGCGGCAGGGAACGCCCGTGCCATTCACCTACCAGTGGCAGCGGAATGACGGCGCCGGATTTGTGGACATTGCGAACGCCACCGGACCGTCCCACGGGTTTATCGCCATCCAGGCGGCGGACTTTGCCGCCACCTTCCGGGTGGTCGCGGGACTCCCCGGCAACTACGTGACCTCCGACGTGGTGAAACTGGTCACCGCGGGGGCGGTGCCCACCCTGGCAATTTCCGGCGCCGGGGATGCGGTCACCATCACCTACACCGGTACGCTCGAGTCGGCCGGCAGCATTTCAGGTCCATTTCAACCCGTTCCGGGCGCCACGAGTCCCCATGTCACGGCGGCCGACGGCACGACCTTCTACCGGTCGGTTCAATAATTGCCGATCCCCCGACCGGGGATTCCGGAGGCAGGACCTCCACCCGGCCCGGGCGCAGCGCCCTCACCCTGTCGCGCAAGACTTGATGGGCGTTGCGTCGGGGCCGGGACCCCGTGGATCCCCCCGGAGGACGATCCGCCGCGTCGGAGACGCGGCGCTGAACGTGTTC
>JAFLEG010000407.1:0-630 GCA_017302195.1 Verrucomicrobiota bacterium | reverse complement strand
TGCCGCGCGGCAGCGGGCATCCCCGATGTTGGGTGACGAGGGCGCCATTCCACATCGGCAGAGCTCCGGTCGCCATTCCAACCCCTTCGCGGCCCCACTTTTCGCTTTGCTCCGCCCCCCGGTCTCCCTAGGTTGCCCCTGCCTGCCGGCACGTGTGTGCCGGCATTTGAGGCTGAGAAATACCGTTAAACGCAGAACCTGATCGTCAACCTCCGTTGCCAACCGCAACGCGGTCCGTTAGGGCACGGAGTCTTCGCGCCGGGCGGCGCATCCACAATCGCCCACGCCAAGCTCCCGTTTACCGGCGACACGAACCCGTTCGAATCATTCGTTCGCCCCATCATTCCCATGGCAGTCACCACACAGCAGTTCGCCGAGATGCTGAAGCAGTTTGAGAAACCGCTTCAGACCGGCCAAATCGTCAAAGGCACCGTCATCGAAGTCCGTCCGAAGGAAGTCATCATTGACGTCGGCGGCAAGTCCGAAGGCGTCGTTGCCGGCTCCGAGATCCCTGACTTCAGCACCCTCAAAGTGGGCGACACCTTCGAGGTGCTCGTCGAACGGGCCGAGGACAAGGACGGCAACATCCTCGTCTCCCGCGAAAAGGCCGAGTTCAAGCAGAACTGGGAC
>JAFLEG010000406.1 GCA_017302195.1 Verrucomicrobiota bacterium | reverse complement strand
CTACTTCACCTCCGAGACCGGCGAGGTCTTCGTGGTGCCGGCACGGCCCGTGTATGCCGTGCAATACCGCAACTCCGTGGGCGAATCCTGCCTTGCCACTCCGGCCCTCTCCGACGGCACGCTCTTCTTCCGCACCCGGAATCACCTGCTCGCGGTGCGCAACGCCACCGCCGCGCAGTGATGCGGCGCCGCCGGCGCGGTCAGGACGCCTTGCGGGCGGCCATCAGGAAATCGAGGTAGAAGATCAGCCGCGCCTTCATCTCCTTGCGCGGCACGATGGCGTCAATGAGCCCGTGCTCCTCCAGAAACTCCGAGGTCTGAAATCCCTCAGGCAGCTCCGCCTGGGTGGTGTCCCGGATGACCCGGGGTCCGGCAAAGCCGATCTCCGCCCTGGGTTCCGCCAGGATCAGGTCGCCGACGGTGGCAAAGCTGGCGATGACCCCGGCGTAGGTGGGATGGGTGAGGACGGAGAGGTACGGCAGGCGGTGACGCGCATGCAGGGCCAGGGCCCCGCAGGTCTTGGCCATCTGCATCAGGCTGAACGTGCCCTCGTACATGCGGGCGCCGCCGCTGGTGGAGATGATGATGACGGGAAACCCGCGGGCGGTGCCGGTCTCGATCAGGCGGGTGAGCTTCTCGCCCACCACCGAGCCCATGGAACCGCCCAGAAAGCTGAAATCCATCACCCCGAGGGCCGTCCGATGGCTGCCGATGGTTCCCACCCCGGTAATCACCGCGTCCTTGAGCAGATGGGACTTCTTCTTGTACGCAGCCAGCTTGGCCACATAGCTCGCCGGCCCGGTGAAATTCAGCACATCCACCGACTCCATCTCGGCATCCATCTCCTGGAACGAACAGGTCTCGACCAGGGAGTGGATCCGCTCCCGGGCGCCGATGGGAAAATGGTGACCGCACTTGGGACACACCTTGAGATTGTCGTCGAGCTCCTTGTCGTAAATCAGGGACTCGCAGGCGGGGCACTTGGTCCAGAGGCCCTCCGGCATTTCGCGCTTCCGGGAACGGGCGGCGATTTTTGGACGGGTGAGGAAGGTGGTGTCGCTGGACAGCGACGGCGGGGTCACCATCGGCTCCACCGGATCGGTCACCACGCTCTTGCGCTTGATGTTTCGTGAGGCCATGTCGCTGCGGCGTCTTTAAGACGCGTGAAGCGCCGGAAGCAGTAGCAAAGGCCCGCTGCCTTGGCCAGCGCGGGAATCACCGGAATCCGGCCCGCACGGTCAGGCCAGCGGCGGTTCATTCCGGATGGCCCGGGCCACGGACCAGACGCAGACGCGCCGCGCACCCAGGCGCCGCAGCACCCGGGCCACGGCACTGGCGGTGGCGCCGGTGGTCAGCACGTCGTCCACGACCACCACCGACGCCCCGGAAAGGCGCCGGTTCCCCGCAGGACGGAAGGCGCGGATCACATTGCGGGAACGTTCGGTCCGGGACAGGTGGGTCTGGGTGAGGGTCGGCGCCACACGGCGGACAAGTCCCGGCTCGAAGGTCAGGCCCAGGGCGCCCGCCAGCGGCCGGGCGAGCCGTCCCGCCTGATTGAATTCCCGATGCCGCTCGCGGGCGGCATGCAGCGGCACCGGCACCACATGGGTCCAGCCCCCGCCCTCCAGCGCAGGAACCGCGGCGGTGAGGAGGAGATCGGACAGGAAGGGTTCAAACCAGAGGGCGCGTCCGTACTTGAACCGGTGGATCACTTCCAGGGTCACCCCCGTGGCCACCGCCGCCGCCCGGGCCGACTCGAAGGCCAGCCCGAGGTCGGCGCAGTTGGCGCAGGTGAACTCCTGGGTGATGCCGGACGGAAACGGCAGGCCGCATCGCGCGCAATACGGCGGGCGGATGGGCCGGACCGCCCGTCGGCAGCGAAGTCCGACATAGCCCTCCCACGCCGAGGCCGCCTCCTCCCCGCAGATCTGGCACCGGTTGGGATACGCCAACCCGAGCAGGTCCTCCATCCATCCGCGGCAGGCCGCGGCGTCCCGCCCTGATCCGCCGGACAGGAACTGGAGAACCCGGGATGGCATGCACCCATTGACGCTCCGGCGGCAGGTCCCGCGCCATCGCGCAAGGTGGGGTGGAGATTCCCCACACCTCCGGCCCGAAGATTGCTTCCAACTCGCATCTCTGTGGCGGATTGCTTTTTCAGAACCCGGTCCTTTCCCGGCTCCGGGGGCTGTGTTAGCTACGCCCGGCTTTTTCTGCATGGCCACCGCTGGCGACAAACTGGGTCCCTATACCCTGCACGAATTGATCAATTCGGGCGGGCAGTCGGAGATTTGGCTGGCGACGGACGAGGCCGGACAGTCGTTCGCCGTCCGGATGCTGCTCAATGACTCGATGTTCGCCTTCAAGGAGAAGGGGCAATTCCAGACCGGTGCTGAAATCCTGAAGGCTTGCCAGGACGGCCGTTTCATCATCGGGTATGTCGAGCACGGCAAGTTCAACGGACAGCGCGCGCTGGTCCTGGAGTACGTTGAGGGATCCAACCTCAAGCTGCTGCTCAACGCCGGGGATCCCGTGCTCACCGAGAACATCGCCCAGGTGCTGCTCGACTTCGCCTCCGCCCTGGAGGTTGTGCACGACCGCGGATTCATGCACCTCGACGTCAAGCCGGAGAACGTGCTGCTCTCCCGGAACGGCAGTCTGCGCCTGGTGGACTTCGATCTGGCCCAACCGATCCCCAACCCGCCGCGCAAGATGGACAAGCTTTCCGGCACCCCCGCCTACATGGCGCCCGAACAACTGCTCCGCCAGCCGGTGGATCACCGGGCGGACCTGTGGGCCTTCGGCGTCAGCGCCTACGAACTGCTGACCCTCAAGAAGCCGTTCCCCGGGGAGAACGCCGACGAGGTGCTGCGCCGGCAACTGGACCGGAAGGAGTTCGTCCCGCCGCGGGAAATCAATGGGGACATCCCGGCGGAACTCCAGCGCATCATCCTCCGGTGCCTGGAACGGGAGCCGGACCGCCGATATCCGATCACCAGCGTCCTGGTTCACGAACTGAAGCAGGCGCTTTACGTGGGCTGAAGCGCCATGGATCTCCGGACGCTGTGCAGGACAGGAGCGGGTCTGCTGGCGGTCGCGGAACTGCTGGCCGCACCGCCCCGGTGCCTGGATCCGGCCCTGGGGCTGGAGCGTCTCGCCACGGCGCCGGTCCTGGTCACGCCCATCGGATGTGCCGTGGATCCCGCAGGGCGCATCGCGGTGCTGGAATCCCACACGCATTTCCCGCCCGAGGGCTATCCGGGGCCGCGGTCCGACCGGATTCTCCTGTTTGCCGCAGGGGCGTCTGGTCCCCCTGCCGTCCTCGTTTCCGAGGGCATCCGCTGGGGAATGCAACTGGCCTTTGCCCTGGACGGCTCCCTCTATCTCACTCATCGCAACGGCGTGGTTCGCGTCGCGGTGGCCGGTGATCCCCCCCAGGCTTCCGGGCGGCGGGACGTCGTGACAATGGAGACGCGCGGCGACTACCCGCACAACGGTCTTGGTGGCATCGCCTTCGGTCCGGATGGCTGGCTGTATCTGGGCACCGGGGAGAATCTCGGACTGGCCTACACGCTCCAGGGATCCGATGGACGGCGCATGGCCCTGCCTGCTGGATCGGGCGGAGTGGTGGTGCGATGCCGTCCAGACGGGTCCGGGCTGGAGGCGGTGGCCAGCGGGTTCTGGAACGCCTTCGGTCTGACCTGCGATGCCCACGGACGCCTGTTCCTGGTGGATAATGATCCGGACTCCCGTCCGCCCTGCCGCCTGATCCACGTCATCCGGGGCGGTGACTACGGCTTCCAGTTTCGGCACGGACGCGACGGACTCAGCCCCCTGATCGCCTGGGATGGCGAACTGCCCGGGACCCTGGGCATGATGTCGGGTACCGGCGAGGCCCCCAGCTCGGTGCTCGATGCCGCCCGCACCCGGTTTCCGTCCACATACAGCGGCACGCTGCTGGTGGCGTCCACCTGGGATCACCGTATCGAGCGGCACCGTGCGGTCCCCGTGGGCGCCAGCCTTCGATCCGCGCCGGAAGTGCTGGTGGAAGGCGACGAGGATTTCCGTCCGGTGAGCCTGGCCGCGGCTCCGGATGGCTCGGTGGTCTTCACCGACTGGGTCAAATCCGACTATCCGGTCCACCGCTCGGGAGCCCTTTGGCGACTGGCGGCCCGCGTGCCCTCCGATTCGCCGCCGCCGTCCCTGCCCCCGCCGTCCGCACCCGAGCAGGAGCGGCTGACGTTGGAGTCTTTGGATCGGACCTGGGATGGCGTGCGCGAGCGCCTGCTCCAGGCGGCGGGCGAGACCGACCTCTTCCTCCGCGCCACCGCCACCCAGCGACTGGCCGAAGGGGCTCCCGAGACGCTCCTGGCCTTGTGGTCCGGGGTCTCCGGCCCTCGGCGCGCATCCCTCCTGCTGGCCATCCGCAAATCCCTGGCCCGCTCCGGCGCCCAGGGCGAGGCCGTCACGTCGCGGATCCGGGATGGACTCCGTGACCCGCATCCGGAGGTGCGCCTCGTCGCCCTGATCTGGGCGCTCGAGGACGCTGTCGGCGACGCGGGAGCCGCCTCGCCGGACGTCCTGGCCGAAATCGAGGTGACCCCACGCCTCGCGGCGTTGCACGCCTTGGCGGTGCGCCGAACCCAGCCGGCCGGGGAAACGCCAACCCCCGATGCCAAAGACGACGGGAGCGTCCAGACCGTCTCCACAGGGCACCCCATTTCCGGTGCGGCCGTGCGGGAGGCAGCCGCCCGGGCCTTCAATGAACGCCTGCCCATATTTCTGCGGCAGGAAGCTGTGCAGGATCTGGCAGGCACCCTGGATTCGCAGGCGGTCGCCGGATTGCAACGCCTCGCCCAAAACCGGACGGCGCCCGAATCGCTGCGCTGTGAGGCCATCCTCGCGCTGACCGGCAGCCATGAGGACCACGTATCCGGACTGCGGGACCTGCTGCAGGATCCTTCGGAGGAGGTCGCCGTGGAAGTTGCCCGGGCGTTAC
>JAFLEG010000405.1 GCA_017302195.1 Verrucomicrobiota bacterium | reverse complement strand
GGAGCAGGTCCAGGTGTAGCTTCCCCTGGCCAGGGGCGTGCCATCGGCATTGACCAGGTTGGTGTTCAGGGCCAGGACGCCCTGTTGGTTGTCGCCAAGCTGGACGATCCGGACGGCACCCTTCCGGACCACGCCGCTGCCCGTGACCAGAGCCCCGGTGAAGCCCGCCTGCCGGTCGTCGCCCTTGAGCTTCCAGTACACGTTGAGCGGATCCACGCCGGAGATGTACGGATGCGGACCGCGGGTCCAGCGGCCGCCTGAGGCATAGGCACCGTCGCCGGACGAATGGAGCAACTGGAAGGTGTTCAGCGTGGGATTGGCCACCGTCCAGTGGCCATTGGCGGCGGCATTGCCGACCACCTGGTCAATGATCACCTGCTCCCCGTCGGCCAGGCCGTGCTCGGCGGAGGTGATGACGATCGGACTCGCGTCACTGGCGTCGGTGATGGCCTCGTAGAAGCTGACGGTCTGCGCGGGGTCCCAGTTCCCGGTGCCCGTGACCGGGCCGTACACCGCTTGAATCGTCCACGCGTTGCTGTTGATGAGGCCGCCCGCACCGCCAACGGTCAGGAGGAAGCGCGTCGCCTCTCCGGCGCCGACATCGGCCGTGTCGTCGTCGAGTGAGAAACCATACCCCGAGAAGCCCAGCACCACGTGCACGAACCACACGAACGGATCGAGATTGTAGGCGTTGAAGGCCAGTCCCCCCCGGGAGTCGGACGGATTGGGATACCAGATCCGGCGACCCGCATCGTCCACCTCCGGAAACTGCTCGAAATCAGAAACACCGCGCAGGACCGACTTGATCCGATCCCGGATGCGCGCGGACACCGCGAGACCATCCGGTGAGAACCTCCGGGCATCGGTGTCGAAGATGAATCCCATGTTGCCGCCAATGACATTGTTCATCAGCTCCAGCACATGGGGCGCGGTGGCGTTCGGATCCCGGGGAATCTGCGCCATCGAGCCCATGACCAGATACACGCCGCGGGCGAACTCCATCGGGACGCGCGACGGTTCCACGGGATCGTTGGTGAAGTTGAAGGAGTAAAGATTCGTCGGCGTATCCGGAAGGACCTGCGGCGGGATGAAGGCATACTGCCCGCCCTCCGAGAGCGGGTGATCCGCCCGCGCCAACTGGCTCAGGGTGACGGACTGCCGGTCGGGAGCGATCGCCAGCACGATGACCCCACCCTGGTCCCGAGCGGGGTCCGGAAGGTCAAGTCCCGGCCCGCTCACCTGCATGCCCTCGATCAGGCCGTTGACCGGGGCGCCAAACCACAGCGTCGCCTGATTTGTCGCCACGCCAGCCGTCAGGGTCTGTGACGCCACCCCCTGGGACTGCGTCCGGTAATACTCCGCCCAGGAGTACCAGAGCCGGATCATGGCGTCCGAGGCGTAGTCCGACACGGGACGGATAAAGTCGAAGTTGCATCCGCCCTGGGAGGCGACCAGCGGCAGGCTCATGGCGACCGTGCTGGGGTCGTCCGGGCCGGTGCTGACATGCAGCACCTGCGTGAGGGTGGTTCCGGGCTGGATGGGATTCTGCTGCCCGGCAGGCGCATGGCCGACGATGGAAAACCCCGGCCGTAGCTGCAGGACCTTGCTGAGCTCCTCGTTGGGACTGAGCGTCAGGGTGGTCCCGTCTGCAGTGGTCCCCTGCCCCCCGATGTTCACCACGATGGGCGCCGTGCCGCCGCTCGACAGCATGAAGTGATTGTTGAGCACATCGTAGCTCGACAGCGCGCCGGCCAGCGGACTCTGGGCGAAGATGTTTTGACCCGCAGGAATCTTCACCTGCCCCAGCGGATCGGGCGGCATGTTGTAGATGGGCCATCCATTGGTGCCAAAATAGGCGCCCAGCAGGCTGTTGCCGGATGCGGTGAACGCCTGAATCCGGGCCTGGAGATCTCCGCTGCTGTTGGTGGATCCGATCCAGCCATACGGGCCGCGATTCTGGTCGAATGGGGGCGGCGGCGCCGGGACCGGAACGTCCAGCGCCTCCATCGCCACGGGCAGGAACATGTTGTCCACATACGACACGTCGTAGTTGATGAGCGTGACGCGTTCGGACTCCGCAATCTGTCCGCCGGTGCGCGCGGTGATCTGCGGATTGCTGAGGTAGGCCTGGTCCCGGATGGTCCACTCCGCGAGCTGGTCCGGGGAATCCAGGGCTGGAGCCAGCAGCGCAGTGCGGTACCACATCACCACCCCGTTGGTCGCCATGGCCGGTGAGCTGGCGAGTTCCGGCGGCGCCGGTTCGGCGGCCACAATGACGCGCTCCGAATTGAAGTCGAAGTGCAGCGGGTTTGGCTCTCCCGCGGCAGGGGTGAGATACCGGCCGTCGGTCACCACCCCGATCCGGGCGCCATCCCAGAAGACCAGCGGGATCCGGAGGGTGACCGCCTGGCCCGGCCGGAGACCGAAGTAAAAGCCCTGATCCGCATCCTGGTATCCCACATAACCCCGATACTCCACATTGATCGGGTCGTAGGGATCGTACAGTCCGGTGGGAGGCACGTTGGTCGTCGCCGCTCCATTCCCATCCCTCAGGATCGGGAACAGGGTGACCGGCGTGTTGTTCTGAATCGTCAGGGTCTTCACCGGGATGGCATTGCTGTCGGTGTCCACTGCATAGACCAGCAGACGCTGCACCAGGGACCGTGCGGGGTCCGTGGGAAACGGATCGAACGGGGTGTCGTTGGTCGGCATGGGATACGGCACATCGGCAACCGGCGGCGGATTGTAGGCAAACGGATCCGTGCCGGCTCGGTGCTCCGCCAGGGTGAGGCGATAGTCGCCATCGGGATCAAACGAGGCATCCGCCCGCGCCAGCGGATCCAGATGCGGGCTCTGCGAGAGCTCGTAGAGATCGTCCAGTCCATCGCCATCCACATCGCGGGGCGTGGTCAGGGGCACCTGGTCCACACGGTAGAAGCGAGCGCCGCCCGGCAACGGCCACTCGGCATCCGCGAGCTCCAGCGAGCCCTCACCGCCCGGAGGCGCCTCACCGGCCAAGGCCGCGGGAGTCCGGATGGCGTCCAGAGATCCGCCGCGATAGAGAATGGAGTAGTGCCCGGGTGTCGCGGTGACACCCACCACGGCCCGGCCGGACGGGTCCACGCGCACCCCGGTGAGGACCGGTGACTGCTGCGCGACGGCGCCAGCGCAGAGAACCGCCGGCAAACCGAACCGAAACCACCGCCGCCAGGACCTCCAATCCCTCCAAAGAGTCGCTCCAAACACCATGGGGCCGCTACCTAGCGGGAACCCGTGGGCACTGCAATCGCGAACCCACGGGCGCACGCCACCCTCCGGTCCTGGCACCCGTGCATCCCTGGGTTTGAGGTGGCGTTGCGGACTTGGGGCGTCCCATGGATTCCTTTGTGCCCCTCGTGTCCTTGGTGTGAGGCCTCTCCGGGTGAAAACACCCCCATGCTGCCGACAACCACTGGAGGCACCGTCCTTGAACCGGCGACGCCGGATTGCTCGCCTGACGGCCCGGACCGGGTCTAGGTTCGCGGCGCCGGATGCGTCTGCTCGACCGATATCTCTTCCGTGAACTGCTGGTGCCGCTGGGTTTCTGCCTGGCGGCCTTCCTCCTCTTCTGGATCACCTTCGATGTCTTTGGAAACCTCGACACCTTCCAAGAACGCCAGTGGACCCTCGGCGACATCGGCCAGTACTACTACCTGAAGCTGCCCGAACTGCTGGGCATCCTCCTGCCGGTCTCCCTGCTTCTGGCCCTGCTCTACGCGCTGACCCAGCATTCGCGGTACAATGAGCTCATCGCCATGCGGGCGGCGGGCCTGAGCCTGTGGCGCATCTGCCTCCCCTACTTCTTCACCGGATTCCTCTTCTGCGGATGCCTCTTCCTGGTGAATGAGCAACTGCTCACCGACGCTCCGGCGCGGCTGCAGCAACTGGAGCGGCGGCGGGTCCAGCCCCAGGCGGCGGCCCGCGGACGCTGGCGCGAGCGGGTGGACTTCCGGAACCCGCTGGCCGCGCGGCACTGGAGCCTCGGCGCGTTCAATGTGGACACCACCGAGCTCCGTCAGGCGCGGCTTGCCATGCGATTGCCGGTCGGCGCCCGGCGAGAGATTCGCGCGGAAACCGCCCTGTGGACCAACGGATACTGGCTGCTGTCCTCCGGCGAGGAGCGCATCCACCGCCATGAGGAGGACGAACATCCGGCCATCGGAACCCGGGGGTTCCTCTCCGCCGCGGAGATGGGCGGCGGTCCCGCCGAGCTCGCCGCCTGGACCGGCGTGCCGCTCACGGTCTCCAACAGCGTCGTCGGCTGGACCAATCTCGTCCGCGAGGACCCCGAAACCCAGCAGGCATGGACCGCCCGCTCGCTGCTGCTGACCAACGGGGTTCTGGCCGGTTTCCGATACGTCCAGCCCATGGAACGGAGCGCGCTGCGCAAGCTGATTGCCGACGGGGGACTCTGGACGAACGGGCACTGGCGTCTGCTCAACGCCCGGGAGTGGATCCACCGCTCCGGCACCGATGCCGAACCGCTGGAGCTGCTCCACCCGGAGCTGGATCTGCCCGAACTCAGCGAAACCCCGGAACTGCTGCGCAGCGAGATCCGCGTCGGCGAGGTGCTGTCCAGGGCGCGCACCATGCGCAGTGCGGAACTGCCCATCCGGGACGTGCTCGCCTACCGGCAACTGCATCCGCAGCTTCCCCGCCGCGACCGTGACCTGCTGGAGACCCAGCTCCACGCCCGCATCGCCGCGCCCTGGACCTGCCTGGTGGTGGTGCTGATCGCCATCCCGTTCGGCGCGCCGTCCGGACGCCGCAACATCTTCTACGGGGTCGCCGGCAGCCTCGCCTGGGGATTCCTCTACTTCACCGTCCAGCGGCTGGGATTCGCCCTCGGACAGAGCGGGACGATCCCGCCCTGGCTCGGGGCCTGGCTGCCCAACGCCACCTTCGGGTCCATCGGCCTGTGGATGACCGCCCGCGTGCGCTGAGTCATGGAGGGCTCCGCC
>JAFLEG010000404.1 GCA_017302195.1 Verrucomicrobiota bacterium | reverse complement strand
AGGGTCTGGGCGCCGACAAAATTGGCCATGATCTGATCCGCGGAAATGGAGATGTTGATGCGGTTGCGCGAATCGGCGTCAGGCAACCGCGCGGTGAGCCAGGTGGACAACTCCAGCGCGTGTGGGGCACCGCCGAACAGCTCGGTCGGCACGCCGGAAATGCCCTTCATCATGAGGCACTGATCCATGATCGGTTTCAGCGACTGGAGGATGGGCGGCGGCGAGTGGAGGAATTCGTCCTGACTCTTGGGCCAGAACTGATCCATGATGACCCCGTGCGGCATATACATGAACGCCAGCCGTACCGGAGGCGTGGCCGTCGCCGTGGGCGCGGCCAGGGAATCCATCAAGGGCAGTGCGAGGGAGACCCCGACTCCCTTCAGAAAGGTGCGGCGATCGAGAAGAGATGGGTGATTCATGGTGTTCATGGGGGTGCTCGGGTTGTGGCGAGTGGGGTTCATTCTTCGACTCGACGGTGGGTGAATGGGTAACTGGTGATGACTTCGGTGATGATCGTCCGCACCCGGTAGTCGTCCTCCGCAATTCGGGCCATCAACCGGTCGATGACGACTTCATCGTAGCCCTCCAACGGTCGCGCGAGCGCGTGGGCCATGAGCCGTTCGGTCAGGTTCCGGGCCAGGTCGGCCTCCCGCTGCGCCAGGAGGCGCTTCAACTCCGCCGGGTTCGAGAAGGCCGCTCCGGTTGGAAGTCGTCCCGCCGAATCGATCGCGACCCCGGCGTCATTCTGCTCACGCCAGCGGCCGATGGCGTCGAAGTTTTCCAGGCCGAAACCGATCGGGTCGAGCACCCGATGGCAGTTGGCGCAGACGGGATCCTTCGTGTGGAGTTCGGTCCGTTGCCTCAGCGTCAAACCCTCAACGCTCTTTGCTTCCTGAGCGTCGAGCTGGGGAATATCGGGCGGTGGCGGCGGCACGCGTTCACCCAGGATCTGCTCGAGCACCCACACGCCCCGACGAACGGGGCTGGTCCGGGTGGGAAACGAGGTGGCCGCCAGCGTGGCCGCCATGCCGAGGATGCCGCCCCGGTTGGGGTCCTTCAGATTGACCCGACGCATGCCGGGCCCTCGAATGGATGGCCTGAGCTCGTAGAACTCGGCGAGCGGTTCATTCAGGAAGGTGTAATCGCTGTCCACAAAGCGGAGGATCCGCTGGTTTTCGCGGACGATGCTTTCGAAGAACCAGCGGGCTTCATTCATCATCGCCTCCCGCAGTTCCGGCGTCATCTGGGGGAACAGGTCCGGGTCGAAAACCTGACGTTCCAATTCGTGGACCCGCAGCCACTGGGCGCCAAATCCATCGAACAAGGCCCGTGCCCGGGGGTGCCTCAGGAGCCGCTCCGCCTGCCGCCGCAGTGTCCTGGGCTTGTGCAGTTCGCCCTGGTCGGCCAGGGCGGCCAACTCGGCGTCGGGCGGCGCCGACCACAACAGATAGGACAGGCGCGAGGCCAGGTGGTGGTCATCCAGTCGGACGACGGGTTTGTCCGATTGGACCTCTCCAGCGGGGGTGAGGAAGAGGAACTGCGGGGAGACCAGCACCGCCTTGAGCATCAGTCCCAGCGACGCGGTGTGGTTGAGTTGGCTTTCCCGGGCGAGCTCGTAAACATCAACCAAGACCTCCAACTCCGCATCAGAGACAGGTCGCCGATAGGCATTGCGGGCGAGCGAGCGTGCCACCTTCCGCGCCGCCTGGCGGAGATCGGCGCCCGGAGGTGGTGCCTTGCCAAAGAGCCGCTTCTGGACGGGGGTCGGTGCCCGGCCTTCCGGCGCCACGATCTGCTCAACCACCTGGTTGGCCAGGTCGAGGAACAGTTCCGATTGCATCGGGGAGATCGAGTTGAGGTAACCCTCCCCCACGGCCTCCTCGGGTAACCCGTCGGCGATCGACGGGTCCACGCCGTAAAGGTCGCGCAGCGTGTTGCCATACTCCACCCGAGTCAGACGACGCATCACGATGGGACCCGGATCTCTCGGGCTCAGGTATTTGAGCTGGCCGATCCACTCCATGAATTGGCGGCGCTCCTCCTCGGTGGGTTGCTTGGCCGCGTCCTCCGGCGGCATGTCATGCACCTTGACGTTCGCAACGGCCTTCTTCCAATGCAGGAATGCGGAACCGCGGCCGGGCTCCTTCAGGTCCACCTCGAAGTTGACGTTCGCCTTGGCACGGCCACCGCCGTGGCACTTCGTGCAGTAGGTCTTGACGAAGGGTTCCACGTTCTCCTTGAAGACCCTCCTGGCGTTGGCCTGGAGCGCCGCCTCATCCACGCCTTCACCCTCGGTCTCCCCCAGACACGGCGAGACCACAGCCACGAACAAAGCACAGCCCAGAGCTGCGATCGTCGCAGGAACCATCCGGACCATGCATGTCGGCTGCATCCCCGGTATCCAGCCACAAGAGTTGGGGAAATGGAATGAAGAGAATGCCGCTGCGCCAGAATTCCCTTCACCACTTGGGCGTGTTCGACGCCGGTGAGTTTGAAGTCGAGGCCGGCGTGGCGTTAGAGGGGCAGCGGGGTCTGGTGACGAACCAAGTCACTGTTGCCCTCCTCATCGGGCGATGGCCGCCCGTGATGCACACTTCGATAAGGCCCGCGGTCTTGTTGGGGGGCGAGGGCATGGTCCTGGTGGCCTGACGGCTGGCTCGACCGCCACAGGACTCCCAGTGCCCAACCCCGCCTCGATTCCGGACAATCCCCACCGGGAAGGCGCGAATCCGTGAGTTTTCGGGGCAAATCCCGGATGGATGACTCCCGGATTCCACCGTCCCTCCAACAATTGTCCTATCCCTTGCTGGACCCCCTGACTCCCCCTTCCTCGGGGACTTGGGGCTTCGAACTTCCTCCTGCCAGCTCTGCTACTCGACATTTCCGCGGCCGCCCGCCAACTTTTGAATCACCATGGCCGACCCGACCACCCTAGGCAGTCTGATCTTGGGCGTAGGCAGCGCCCTCGCTTCCGGGGTGGCGGGCAACGAGGCCCACCGCCACTTCCGCCAGTGGCTTGAAACCGCCGCTGATCCCGCCACGGGCCTCCCGCGTAACCACGACCTCGCCCGTGCCAGCCGTGAATCCCTCCGCGGCGCCGTGCAGGTGCTGCTCCTCGAACTCGCCGGCAGGCTTGCCCCGAAGAAACCGTGGCTCCCGGCCATCAGCCAGCACCTTAAGGACGGCAAACTCGGTTCGGTGCCGCTGCTGGAGGCTCGCGACGATCCGCACTGGAAGTGGCTGGAGTCCGCCCGCTCAACCGTGGCGGGCGCTACGTTCGATGAATTTCACGACCTGCTCCGCCTCAGCGACGACCAGGTACGCGAGTGCTTCCGCGAAGGAGAAATGTGCGCCGCACTGGGGAGGATGCTTCCGCAGAAACTGATCACCTGGCTCGGGCAAGTGAGCATTCCTGGGAAGGAGCCACAGGACTTCAAACCCCTGCTCAACCAAGGTTGGGAAGTGAAGCAAGGTCTGACCGGCCGCATCACCCTCGCCCATGCGTACTGCCTCTTCTTTCGCGAACACCTGAAGGCCGACCCGAAGGTCTTCAACACCTTCACGGCCGACACCCTCAACGCCCTTCGCACCCGGCTCGAACAGCAGGGCGCGCAGCTTGCCACCGAAATGGAGCAGCTGAATCGCGCCACCGGGCAGACCCGACAGCTACTTGCCGAAGCGACGACCCGCCTTGATGAACTCAAGCCGCTCCGCGCAGCCGTGGAGAAACTCGCCGCGCAGCCGCCCGTCTTCTCCCAGTTCGAGGCCTGGCTCACCCCGCAACTGGGCGAACTTAAGGAACACCTCGCCGGCGTCCGGGACCAGCTCGACGCCCTCGCCCGCGGACAGGGAAGACTGAAGGAGCAGCAGGGCGAAATCCTCGCGGCCATCACCACCTTCCGGACGGAGGTCGTCCGGGGCAATCCGGACGCCGCGCTGGCACTGGAAGGGCTTTCCGCCCACGTCACCCGCCTGGAGCGCAAGCTCGACCATCTCATCGGTGGCCTGCCCATCACGCGCTTCCGCCTTCCGGACGCACCCACGGGCGAGCTGGAACTGCTCCTCGCCAAGCACCGCACCGTCACGCTGCTCGGCCGCGGCATGGACCTCGACGCCCTCTGTGCCTGGCTGGAAAGCGCCGAACCCATCTCCGCCCGGCTGCTGGTGGGCGGCGCGGGCACGGGAAAGACCCGGCTGGGATTCGAGTTGCTGCTGCGCGTGGCGGACGCCCTGCCCGGCTGGCAGGCCGGGCTGCTGGGTGGCGGCGACCTCCGCCGGCTGGTCGAACGTACCCATACGCCCGACTTCAACTGGTCCTCGCCCACCGTGCTGGTAGTGGACTACGCCCAGACCCTCGCCGGGCCGCTGGTCGGACTCCTGCGCGCCCTCACCCACCTGCGGCGTGACGGCCGCCCTCCCCTGCGCCTGCTGCTGCTCGAGCGCCAGCCCGGCGACTGGTTCGACGACCTGCTGCGGCAGGAAGACGGCGCGATGCCGTGTCCCGTGCGCGGCCTGTTCCACCCGCCCGCGCCGGTGCTCCTGACGCCGCTGCCGCCGGGCAAATTGCGCCGCGGAGTGTTGCAGCAGACGCTCGATCGTGCCGCCCAGCTCACCGGCAAGCCTGCCACGGTCCTGCCTCCGCCGGGCAGCGCCGACTACGATCAGTCCCTGGCGCGCTCGCTGTTTGACCAGCCGCTGAACCTCATGCTTGCCGCCCTCGTCGCCGGCGAACTGGGCCTGTTGCCCGCGTTGAGGCGCGAGCGCGTCGACCTGGCCGAAGACCTGGCGAAGAGGGAACTCCGGCGCGTCGCCCGGTTTGCCCGGGCGTCCGGCAGCGCCGCCCAGGAACGTGCCCTCCAGCACCTCACCGCCCGCGCGACGCTGGAGCGCGGTTTCACCGCCGAAGAACTGGACCGCGCCGTGACCGAGGAGTTGGCCGCGCTCCAAATCCACTGGGCCGACGGTCCCGGTGATCTTGCCACGCTGCTGCGGCAGGCGCTGCCCGGCGAGCG
>JAFLEG010000403.1 GCA_017302195.1 Verrucomicrobiota bacterium | reverse complement strand
CTCGGAGTCCAGCCACAGGCGCATGGCGAAGCGCTTCTCGCCGCCGATGGTGATGGACGACACCCCCTCGATGCCCTGGAACCGCGGCTTGAGCTGACGCTCGGCCAGGGTGGTCAGCTCCAGCGGGGAATAGCGGTCGCTGTTGACCGAGATCCAGAGGATGGGCTGCGCGTCGGAGTCCTGCTTGGAGATGATCGGCTCCAGGATGTCCTCCGGCAGGTTGCCACGGACCCGGGACACCCGGTCGCGCACGTCCTGGGCGGCAATGTCAATGTCGCGGGAGAGGTCGAACTCGATGGTGATGTTGCTCACCCCCTCGCGGCTCTCCGACTTGAGGGTCTTGATGCCGGAGATGTTGTTGACTGCCTCCTCCAGGCGCTCGGGGACCTCGGTCTCGACAATCTGGGCATTGGCCCCGGGATACACGGTGCTGACCGAGACCACCGGCGGATCAATGTCCGGCAGCTCGCGGACCGGCAGGCGGGAGAGTCCGATGAAGCCAAAGAGGATCAGCGCGAGATTCATCATCGTCGCGAAGACCGGCCGCTGGATGGAGATCCGGGGAAGGATCATGGCTTCGGCTCCAGGTAGGGCAGCAGGGCCGCGCCCTCCGCCAGGGTGACCGGCACGCCGGGACGCAGCTTCTGCACGCCTTCGACCACCACCTTCTCACCGGCGACCAACCCGCTCAGCACCTCCACCTTGCCCGCCAGGCGCAGGCCGGTCTGAACGGGCTTCATCGCCGCGGTGTTGGTGTCAGTGATGGCAAAGACAAAGGTCGCGTCGCCGTTGTTGATGATCGCCGGCTCGGGAATGACCAGGGCGGAGTCCCGGAGCTGGATGCCCAGATCCAGGTTGGCAAACATGCCCCCGCGCAACTTGCCGTCGGCATTGGGAATCCGTGCCTTCACCAGGGCGGTGCGGAGCGCGGTGTCGAGCTGGGGCGAGATGAAGTAGATCTCCCCCTTGAAGCGGTCCTTGGGAAAGGCCGCCACCCGGAATTCCACGGGCTGTCCGACGTGAAGCTGGCTCAGGTACCGCTCCGGCACCTCGACCTCCACCTTGACGGTGTCGAGATCCACCAGCCCGGTGAGCCGCAGGCTCTTGGTGATGACCTGTCCGGGACTGATCAGCCGTGCCCCGGTGAATCCGGAAAACGGAGCCGTGACCCGGGTATCGCGGAGTTCCCGCCGCTTCACCTCGACCACCGCCGCCTTCTCCGCGGCCTCCGACGTCGCGGCATCGTACTCCGCCTGCGAGATCAGGCGGTCCTTGTACAACTGCTCCACGCGGGCCAGCGAGGTCTGGGCCAGCTTCAGCCGGGCCTCCGCCTCGTGAAGCTGCGCCGCGGCCTTGGTGTCATCGAGCGCCACCAGCAGGTCCCCCTGGGCCACCCGCTCCCCCTCGCGGAAGCGGATCTCCTTCACCGTGCCGTCGGTCTCGGCCTTCACCTCGATCATCTCGTTGGGCACGACCGAGCCGACCAGCGACACCGACTCCAGCACGGGCTGCCGAACCGCCGGCACGGCAATGACCTGGATTCCAAACCCGGCCGCCTTCCCTCCGGACGCTCCCGCGGCGGGGCCTGATTTCTTGCATCCGGCCAGGGCCAGTCCGGCCGCCACCACGATCCATGGCACACGCGTCACCATTGAGCGCGGAGACTGCCCAGAACCCGGTCTCCGGGACAATCCTGCGGCGGCAATTTCTTCGGACTCCGACGCCGGTGCATCCGGCGGTGCTTCTGCTTGAACCCTCCCGGTCCTGGCCCGAGCATCCGATCCGGAGGAAACCGCTCGGATGATCGAACCCTTGCTGCTCACCACCGCCCGCGTGTCCACGTTCGACGGCCCCTGTCTGCTGACGGGCGCCAGCGGGTTCTTTTTCCAGCGGGACGCGCGGCTGTTCTTCGTGACCAGCCGCCACGTCCTCCGGGACGAGCCCAGCCGGCACTTCCCCAACCGCATCGAGATCGAGGTCCACACGGACCCGGGGAACCTCACCCGGTCCGTCGGGTTGTCGGTGCCGCTGTATCGCGACGGCCACAGCCTCTGGCGGCAGGGACGGGACGGGGGCGGCGAGATTGATGTCGCGGCCATCGAACTCGAGCCCGCCGCCCTGCCGCCCGACGGAGCGCTGAGGCATTTCACCCCCCGGCATCTGAAATGGTCGCCCCGGGAGGTGGAGGTCGGCACCTCGCTGTTGATCGTCGGATTTCCCCTCGGATTTCATGACGAAATGCACCACCTGCCCGTGGTGCGGCAGGCGGTCATCGCCTCCTCATTCGGCCTCCGGTTTCAGGGACTGGGATACTTCCTCACCGATGCCCGGACCCACCGGGGCACCAGCGGCGCGCCGGTGGTCCTGCGAAGCCCGGAAACTGATCCCGCCGTGCCCTGGAAGCTGCTGGGCGTGCATTCAGCCCGCATGGACATGGGCAGCCGCGACCTCCTGCGCGACGAATCCCTCGGACTGAACTGCGCCTGGTACGCCGACATCCTGATGACCCTCACGCAGTGAGCCGGGCCGCCGACCCGCCGGGTTGGGAGCGGGGCAATGTGTCACACCCGCCCCTCCGCGGCCGGGGTCATCGCCCCGGAGCGGCAAACACAAAGCGCATCGGCAACGGCGGCACAAGAAACCCGTCCAGCGTCACGGATTCGCCGAAGGGAATTTTCGGGAGATCCAGCCGGATCAACCTCCGGACCCGGACCCCATCGAAGATCCCCGCGCCATCGGTGCCGGCCGCCGTCTGAAGGGTGCCGCTGGTACGACGGAGGCGGACGACGAACCGACGCAGGTCAGGATCCCAGCCGGGCATCAGGCCTCCTCCGGTTGGCGGCCCCGACAACACGGCCAACAGCACGGCCTCAGGCGAATCCGTTCGGGCTGTCCAACCGTTCGATCCCAGACTGGAGCCGCTGCCGCGTTCTGCGCCGCCGGGAGGCGACGCCACCACGTTGGTCCCGCGGCGGAACTCAAAGCAACCGGGACCCAGCAGCGCCGCCCATTCCAGGCCGACATTCCGCAGCGCCGGGGTCAGACCGTCAATGCCATCGAGACCGGGCGCTATGACCCAAGTCTTCCTTTGGCGCTGAAGATCGCCCGGCTCTTCCGGCAACCCGTGGAATCCATCTTCAGCGACGGGCCGGGCAACAAGACCCGGTGACGCCCCGGGAGCCCCCGGACGCCTACGCCTTGCCGCCGAAGGAGACGTGGTCGTCGAGGTCCAGGTAGTCGAACCAGGTCTTCACATCTTCCCGGGTCCTGCTGAGCGCACCGACACGGCTGGTGAACAGCTCCAGCGTCTCCACATCCCCATCGGGCCCGCGCTCGTTGTGGTAGGCGCTCCACTGGGCAATGTCCCAGGGGGTATGCCGATGGGGTGCCGTCTCTTCCACCCAGGTCAGGATTTCCCCGTCGCCCTTCCCCGACGCCAGCTCGGCCTTCAACGCGGCGGGCGTGATGCCTGTGAACCGGAACCAGTGGCGGTCCATGGGATTGTTGAACTTGTACTCGCCAGCGGTGCCGGCGAGTTCGGCCCGCCCCTTGTCCAGGATGCGGGCCAGGATGACGTAGCCGCCCAGGCGGACACGCGGACTGCGCGGCGGACGCCGGGTCAGGTCGGGAGCAGCATTCATGTGGGATTCGAGGTTGATGGTTTACGAAGTGGGGTGCCATGCCGCCGGATCACGGCGGCGCCGAATGCGGAATAGTCCGGAAGAAGCGGGTCCCGTGGACGACGCCCGGGAAATAGGGACTGACCGCGCCCGGATACCCGGTAAACGGGCCGTCCGGGTCGCCGGCCATCTGCAGCACGCCGCTGAAGCGGATCTCCAGGCGTTGGGCCGGACCGGACTGCCGGATCTCGATGAAGGGCGGCCCCCCCGGCATCTCGACCGGTGCCGGGGAGAACTGGATGTCGTCCAAGGAGGCGCTGGTACGGATCCCCTCCGAATGGTCGGCCAGCACTCCGAGGCTGAGTTCGGTCACCTGGCCACCGGCGAAGGAGATGTCCGCGCCATACACCACGCCGTCTGCCTGGGATTCCACCGGGATCAGCGGGAGCGCTCGGCCTCCCAACCGGATCACCAGCGTCCCTCCCGATCCCCAGACCGACGCCTTGAAGCGGAGGCTCCGCGCCTCGGCCGGCACCAGGCCCGTCTGGCGCAGCCCCATCTCGCCGTAGCCGCCCGGGCCGCCCCCACCGGCATCCATGGCCACCGACAATCGCGCCGGCCGCGGTGCCCCGGCCGGCTGTGAGTACAGTCCGATGCAGGGAGATCCGATGCAGTAGTCATTCAGCAGCACGTAGGGAAATCCGAACTCGGGAAATGGCGGCTCCAGAAACGGGGTCCAACCCGGAAACAACTGCGCGGCGTTGATCTCCGGCGGCCATGGACCACGCCGGGGCAGTTCGAAATCGAGGTTGGTGAATCCCTGGGCGTAAGCCCCCAGCCCCAGCACCGCACACAGCATCCAGCGGCGCATCACTCCCGGCAGTTCACCCCTCATGCTCCCTCCTGGGCTGGGGGCCGGCACCGCTCGACCCGCACCACGGCGTTGTAATCGGGCACCCCACCGACGGCATCCACCCGTCCCCGCGGGATGATCCCATTGCCCTCGGGCCAGTGCACCTGGAGGTTTCCCCGGGCGATCGGGGCGGGAAACACCACCCCGTCGTAGCGTCCGGTGGCATTGACCAGCGAGATGGGATCGCCGCTTTGGACCTGCAGGGCGGCGGCATCCTCCGGATTCATGAACACCGCCTCGCGCGGGGCCCCGGTGAGCGGATCCACGGCGTCGTAGATGAGCGTGTTGAACTGCTTGCCCCGCCGGGTGGACACCACGAATTCCTGTCCCGATCCGGACTGCCCTTCCGGTCCACCCGGATCCCGTTTCCGCGGCGGCACCGGCACCACCTTGAAATGCGCGCGTCCATCCGCGGTGGCGAACCGGCCGTCATCGCACAGGCGGGCGCCGCCCCATTGGATGGCATCGCCGGTCTTGGAGAGCGTTT
>JAFLEG010000402.1 GCA_017302195.1 Verrucomicrobiota bacterium | reverse complement strand
CCAGCGGGTGGCCGCTGTAGGTATAGCCATGGCCGAAGGTGCCCACCGCAGCGCTGGCGTCGGCCACCGTCTGGTAGATGGCCTCGCTGACGAACAGCGCCGACATCGGCACGTAGGCGCTGGTCATCATCTTGGCCACCGTCAGCAGGTCGGGCTGCAGGTCGAAGACCTGGGTGCCGAAGCGCTGGCCCAGGCGGCCGAAGCCGGTGATCACCTCGTCGGCGATGAACAGGATGTCGTGCTGCTTCAGCAGTGCCTGCACGCGCGGGAAATACCCGGGCGGCGGAATGATGACGCCGCCCGCGCCCTGCACCGGCTCGGCGATGAAGGCGGCGATGGTCTCGGGCCCCTCGCGCGTGATCAGCTCGGCCAGCTCGGCGATCAGGCGGTCGCAGAAGGCGGCCTCGGTCTCGCCGGGCCGCGCGTTGCCGTACCAGTGCGGCGCCGACACGCGCAGCACGCCGGGCAGCGGCAGGTCGAAATGCTGGTGCATGGTCGGCAGGCCCGACAGCGAGGCCGCCGCCGCCGTCACGCCGTGGTAGCCCTTCTGGCGCGCGATGATCTTCTTCTTCTGCGGCTGACCTCGCACGTTGTGCACGTAGCGCACCAGCTTGAACGCGGTGTCGTTGCTCTCCGACCCCGAATTGGCAAACAGCAGTCGCCCGCGGCGCAGCGCCTCGGTGGGCGCCCAGGCGCTGAGCCTGGCCACCAGCTCGGTCACCGGCCCCGGCACCTTGCCCGAGAACGAGTGGTAGTAGGGCAGCAGGCGCAGCTGGTGGCTGGCGGCGTCGGCCAGGCGCGATTCGCTGAAGCCCAGCGACGCGCACCACAGCCCGGCCATGCCTTCGAGGTAGCGCTGGCCATGTTCGTCGATGACGTGGCAGCCGTCGCCCTTGACGATGACCAGCGGCCCGTCCTTCTCCAGCGCACGCAGCTGCGTGTAGGGGTGCAGGTGGTGGGCGATGTCGCTGCGCGCGGCGGCGGAGAGTTCGGTCGGGCTCATCGTCGGCTTTCAGTGACGGTCAGGTTGCGGGGCCGCCTCGCGTCAGCCCGGCGGCATGAATACGGCGTAACCAAGCGGCCGCCGCGGAACCGGCTCTGCCGGGCCGCTGGCGGCGCCCCCTGGGGGGAGGCGCCGGAGGCGCTTCGGGGGGGGGCCATTCGGTTGAGCGATGGCGAGCAGGGCCGCCTCGTCCAGGCCTTGCCGCGTGCCCGCCAGCAGCAGCTGGCCCCAGGTGGTGGCATCGATGGGGATGCCCTCGGCCTCGCGCTGGCGCCGGTAGCGGCGCTCGGGGTCGCCGGGCAGCATCACCTGGCCACCGGCCGCCGGCGGCGAGGCCTTGACCCAGTCGGCGAAGGCGCGCGCCTCGGCCGTGAGCCTGGACGCACTGCCCAGCCGCTCGGGGTCGACCACGAAGCTCAGCATGTTGTTGATGATGGCGTTGGGGTCGGGCTTGTCGTGCAGCGTGATGCCGCCGGTGAGCGCGCCGGCCAGGATCTCGCAGGCCACGGCCAGGCCGTAGCCCGTGTGCTCGCCGAAGGGCAGCAGCGCGCCATGCGGCTCGCGGAACATGGTGCCGGGGTCGTTGGTGGGGCGGCCGGCCTCGTCGATCAGCGTGCCGGGCAGCAGGTCCGATGAGTCCGCCGCATGTTTCTCTGCGCCTCCGCGTCTCCGTGGTGCCACGTTATTGAGCGGCACGACATGGATGCCGGTCAGCGCTGCCCGCTCCGGAAACGCTCCCGCTCGCGGCGGTTCCAGCGCTGGAGGTCTTCGCCGGACTCGCGGAGGAGATCCTCCACCTGTGCGATGAAAATGCGGCAACTGGACACGAGTCCGCCGAATGCGGAGACGGTGTCCTGTTCCGCCAGGTCATCGGTCACCACCAGCACGTCGCCGTAGGGTTTCAGGCGGACCGCCGCACGTTCGATCAGGTCATCGGCGGTGCGTCCGGCGCTGGAGAACAGGATCTCCAGGTCCGGGGTCGAGACCGGACGGGCCGTGCCCGGAGGCGCCCCCTGTCCGTCGAAGATGATGCTGATCGGCGTGTGGCTGGCGTCGCGGTACTGGCGGAGGCGGGCGATCAGCGCCTCCCGTGCCGCCGCGGAATGACGGGGACGTCCGGGGGCGAGTTCCGGCCAGCGGTGGAGCAGGCTGTAGCCGTCCACCAGGATGCGCACCAGCGGCATGGCGGCAGGGTGGACGGGATGCCGGGGACCGCAATGTCGCAGCGCGTCGTCCCGGCTTCCCCCGGTTCCCGAGGGAAACCGCACGACGTAACGCAGGCCCGGATGGCTTGCCCGCCGGCGTCGGGTTGGACCATCGTCGGTTCATGTCGTCCGACTCAGCATATGACTTCGTCGTGGTGGGCGCCGGTCCGGCCGGCGCCACGGGCGCGCTCGCCGCCGCATTGCTCGGACGCCGTGTCGCGCTGATTGAACGCTGCCCCGAGATCGGCGGCGCCGGGATCAACACCGGCACCCTGCCCAGCAAGACCCTGCGTGAGACCGCGCTGGCGCTGTCCGGACTCAAGGCGCGCCAGCTCTACGGCGTGGACCTGTCCCTGCGCCGCGAGGCGACGATCCAGGACTTCATGTACCATGAGCGCAAGGTCACCGCGACGGAACGTTCCCGGATCATGAACCAGCTCCGGCAGGTCGGGGTGACGGTGGTGCATGGCAACGCACGCTTTGAGGATCCGCACACCCTGGCCGTTGCCGGTGGCTCCGGGGGAACCGTGCGGATCCGCGGGGAGCGCTTCCTGCTCGCCACCGGTTCCTCGCCGGTGCGTCCGCCCGAGTTCGACTTCAACGATCCCCGGGTCCATGACTCCAACGAAATCCTGGAGCTGCCCAGCCTTCCCCGATCCCTGGCGGTGGTCGGAGCAGGCGTGGTGGGCGCCGAGTACGCCTGCACCTTCCGGGCCCTGGGAACGGAGGTGCACCTGGTGGACGGGCGGGAATCCCTGCTCTCCTTTCTCGATGCCGAGGTGTCCGTGGCGCTGGCGGCCGCGATGGAATCCAATGGCATTCAGTTCCACTGGAAGGAGCGGGTGCACGCCTGCGAGCTGCCGTCCTCCGGGCCGGTGACGCTGCGATTCGAATCCGGACGCTCGCTCACCGTGGAGGGGTTGCTGGTGGCGGCCGGCCGCAGCAGCAATTCCGAGGATCTGAACCTGCCGGCGGCCGGCATCACGCCGGGAAAGCGCGGGCTGATTCCGATCAATGAGTTTTCCCGGACCGTGGTGCCGCACATTTACGCGGCGGGGGATGTGGTGGGTCCCCCGGCCCTGGCCTCCACGAGTGCAGCCCAGGCACGGGTGGCGGTCTTCCATGCCCTCGACAGCCAGCTTGCGGCCCCCCTGAGCCCCCTGTTGCCCTCCGGCATCTACACCATTCCGGAAGCCAGCATGCTCGGGGACACGGAGGAGATCCTCAAGGCCCGGGGCGAGGACTACGTGGTGGGACGGGCACCCTATCAGCGGAATGCGCGGGGAGCGATCCTCGGGGACCACAGCGGCTTCCTGAAACTGCTGTTCCGCCGCTCGGATCTCAAGCTGCTGGGCGCGCATGTGATGGGCGACCAGGCCACCGAGATCATCCACATCGCGCTGATGACCATGCTGGCCGGAGAAGGGGCGGCGATGCTGGAGCGGGCCTGCTTCAACTTCCCCACCTTGGGCGGGCTCTACACCCTGGCGACCTACGATGCCATGCTGCGCCGGCGCGGCGTGCCGTCGCTGGTGGAGTGAGCCCCATCCGTCGGTGTCACCGGTGCAGGTACTCCCCGAGCGCCTCGAGGAAGACCGACTCCGGGACCAGCCGCCGGTCGCGATTGGAGGCGGGGGCTTCGGTGCTGGTGGCGGCGACCACCTCGACCCCGTCGAGCTTGCCCTGGAGCACCTCGCAGAATTCGTCGAGATCAAAGTCCGCCGGAAGATCGTCGCCGCACATGTCGCGATCCACGTAGTACAGGCGTTTCATGGCCGTGATGACTCGGCTGCCCCGGGCCGGTCGCAGGGGCAACCTGCGACCGCCTGGGACACCGGTGAAATGAGGCCCCCGCAGACGCGAAAAAGCACGTCCGAAATGGGCGGTGATTTCAGGAAACCACCGGGGGGTCTCCCGGTGGCTGAGGCTCCGCTGTGGGTCAGCGGAGGAGTTTGCCTTCCGTGAGCGACAGGGTCGCCAGGAGGGCAATGCAGATGGCCAGCGCGAGGGCTTCGATGTCGCTGGAAGGAGCGATGAAGGGCGCGATCGGATTCATGGGGGTTCGCTTCGTGGAGGCTGTACGGCGGCAGGAGCACGGCTCCGGACGGGTTTCACCCGGAACCGGTGGCCAGAGCCACCGACATTGCAGGCCGGCCAAACCGGCCTCTGAACTAGGAAACGCAGCGAATCGCGTTTTCCTTACAGACCTCCGACGAAACTAGGTAAGCGGAAAACGCCGTTCAAGGGAAGCCCAATGTTTGAAACGATTCCGGGGAACCCGGGTGACCGTCCGGTGTCACCCGTCACGCCTCCGCTGCGGGGGACGCCGGCGGGTGCCAGAGCGCGTCATTCCGGGGCGGCTCCAGATCGTGGGCGCCGCAGACCGGGATCGGGAACTCGCTCGGGGCGGCGGGATCGAAGGAGCGGGAGCGTCCGGGCCCGGTCAGCGCCTCGCGCGCCATTTTCTGCTGCAGCGTGATCAGCCCGTGGAGCAGCGCCTCCGGACGCGGCGGGCAGCCGGGGATGTGGAGGTCCACCGGCACGTACCGGTCAATCCCCTTGAGCACGTTGTAGCCCTCCTTGAACGGGCCGCCGGAGATGGCGCAGGCGCCCATGGCGATGACGTACTTGGGCTCCGGCATCTGGTTGTACAGCCGCACCACCTGCGGGGCCATCTTCTTGGTCACGGTGCCGGCGACGATCATCAGGTCCGCCTGCCGCGGCGACGGACGGAACACCTCGGACCCGAACCGCGCGATGTCGTACCGCGCCATGGTGCTCGCGATCATCTCGATGGCGCAGCAGGCCAGGCC
>JAFLEG010000401.1 GCA_017302195.1 Verrucomicrobiota bacterium | reverse complement strand
GGGTTCAGAGCAGGGTTTCCAGGACCCGGGCCGCCCCATCCAGGACCGAACGCCGGTCGGACTCGGAGCGGTGGGTCCATGACCGCACGATCGCGGCCATGCGCGGATTGGAGGCGAACCGTGCGGCATGCCGCGCGATGAAGTCCCAGTAGAGCAGCGTGAACGGGCAGGCCCCTGGTCCGCTGCGCTCCGTCGGCCGGAAGCGGCAGCCGCGGCAATAGTCGCTCATGCGGGCAATATACGCCCCGCCGGCGGCATAGGGCTTGGTCGCCATGAAGCCGCCGTCGGCATGCAGCGCCATGCCCACCACGTTGGCGGCCATGACCCAGTCGTGGGCGTCCACATACAGCTCGTTGAACCAGTCCAACGCCTCGTCGGGACGCACCCCCGCCAGCAGCAGGAAATTGCCCAGAACCATCAGCCGCTGGATGTGGTGGTTGTAACCGGTGTCGAGCACCTGCCGGAGACACTGCGCCAGGCAGTTCATCGGCGTGTCGCCGGTCCAAAACCAGCGGGGCAGCGGACGCCGGGCATCCAGCGCATTGGACGCGAGGTAGTCCGGTCCCCGCAGCCAGTACACACCATGGATGAATTCCCGCCATCCGACGATCTGGCGCACGAATCCCTCCACCGAGGCCAGCGGCGCCCGACCCTCCCGATACCGGCGCTCGGCGGCCTGCACGCACTCCAGCGGACGCAGCAGGCCGAGATTCAGCATCGGCGTGAGCCTCGAGTGAAACAGCACCGGATCCTCCGAGAGCATCAGGTCCTCGTATGGACCGAACTTCGGGAGCCGGTGATCCAGGAAATGATCGAGCCAGCGCAGGGAGGCGGCGCGGTCCACGGGGAGGTCAAACCCCTCGGCGCGTCCCGGATGATCCGGGAACTCACGATCCACCATCTCAATCACCTCGCGGGTCACCGGGTCAGGAGTCATCGGCGGCGCAGCCGGTGGGCGTGGACAGCCATCCCTTCGCCATTCCGACACCGTGCGGCGGTTTTCCGAGTCGAGGTTCCAGGTACCGCCCGCCGGGGAACCGTCGGATTCCATCAGGACCCCAAGCCTGCTCCGCACCCGGCGATAGTGATGCTCCATCCGCAGCCGGCGGGAAGCACCGGCCCAGTCCCGGAACTCGTCGCGCCCCACCAGGAAGAGATTGTTGGGCACCACGTCGAGGACGACCCCGACGTCACGGGCCCATTGCGGCAGGGCGTGCCGGGTGGCGAAGTCGGAGGGTTCCAGGATCCGGAGCCGTTCGGTGCGAAACGCCCGCACGTGCCGACGCAGGGCGTCGCCAAACACGGGCGTCTGGTCCAACCGCTGATAGTCCACGGTCCACCCGGCTTCCTGCAGGTCGGCGGCGAAATGCCGCATGGCCGCGTACACCAGCACCAGCTTGCGCCGGTGGTGACGGCGATGGACGGCCCGCGCCCGGGATTCAATCAGCAGCACCCGGGTGTTCCCGGGGTCGCATCCGGCCAGGGCCGCATTCTCCAGCGTCAACTGATCCCCCAGGATCCAGACCGTGGTCATGGGCGGAGAGTGGACGCGATCCCGAAAAACCCCAAAGCGTCAGGGGATGGGAACTCGCGAAGCCTGTCCCTCCCCTGCGCGGGACGCGGCGTCGGGCGGCGTCGGGCGGCTTGACCGGCAGACGGTCCTGGAATTGACTGCCCCTGTAATGCGTCTCGTCCACCGGATTGCCGTCCGAGTTCCCGCCGCCGCCCTTTGGCGCGGCCGGGCGGCTTCCGGATGTCGGGTCTGAGACCAAACTGGACGTCCGGCAGCCGAATGGCGGGCCAGACGTTTCGGTTTCCCACGTCCACACCCGCCCTCGGATTCCGGTCGTCATCCGACGACATGGCATCTGCTCCACCGCACCCCAAGGCACCTGAATCCGACCGCCACAGCATCGCCTGGATGCTGCTTTCCATCGTCCTGTACGCGGTCAATGTCCTGATCCTGCGTGCGGCAGCGCAGCACACCGCGGCGGCAGGCGGCTTCGCCGGCACGGCATTCCGGGGTGCGATCGGCCTGCTTCTGGTCGGGCTGGTCTTCGGGCGGCGCGGACTTCAGGCCGGCCATCTGATCCGGCACCCGCTGGTGCTGGCCCGCGGCGCGGTGGGTGCCGTGGCGCTCCTCCTGTTCTACCTCACCATCCCCCGCCTCGGTGCCGGACGTGCGGTCATTCTCAACCTCACCTATCCCGTCTTCGGCGCGCTCATGGCGGCCCTCTGGATCGGGGAACCCCTGGCCCGTCGCCAACTGGGCTGGATGCTGGTCTCACTGCTCGGACTGGCGATCTTCCTCGGACGGGACGCCCTCCAACCCGGCGCGGTCGGGTGGGAGGCGGTGGGGATTGTGGCAGCCATTCTGGCCGGGGGGGCGGTGGTGCTGATCCGTGCACTCCGTCATTCGGAGCACCCCTCGACGGTCTATGCCTCCCAATGCCTCTGGAGCCTGGGCATCACCATGCCCTGGTGGCCCGAGATCCTGCGGGAGCTGTCCGCTCCGGTGATGTCCGCACTGGCGGCCGCAGCGGTCCTGGTGGGCGTCGCCCAACTGGCCATGACCCACGCCTTCCGCTCGCTGTCCGTGGCCCGCGGCTCGGCGATCCAGATGCTGCTGCCCCTGCTGACCACCGTCGGGGGCATGGCCTTCTTTGACGAGCGCCTGGAACCCCTCGAGATCGCCGCCGCCTTGCTCACCCTCTGGGGAACCTATCGGGCGGTGGCGGGAGGGAAGGATGAAGGATGAGGGATGAAGTCGGCGGGGCCGCCATTGACTTTGCCAAAGGGTCGAACTTCCTGAGTCCCGGCGATCACCGAACGAAGCGATGACGAAGCAAGAGCCTCGTCACCTCGGCTCCTACGAGGGGGACAATTCGGCTTCCCCAACCCAGGGGCCAGCGACATCCTTTCCCCGCGATTCCACGGTGTCCATCCCCACCAGCAATACCGGCGCAGCCTTCGCGACCACGCGGTGGGCCGTCATCCGGGACGCCGCCGAGGGAAATGCCCCGGGAGGGGAGGACGCCCTGGCCAGCCTCTGCCAGACCTACTGGCCTCCGGTTTATGGATTTCTGCGCCGGTCCGGGACCAGTCCGGCGGATGCCCAGGACCTGACCCAGGGCTTTTTCGCCCAGGTGCTGGCGCGGGGGTTCTTTGCGCTCGCCGATCAGGACAAGGGGCGGTTCCGAACCTTTCTCCTCTGCGCCCTGCAGAATTTCCAGCGGGACCAGCACCTGCGCGCGCAGGCGTTGAAACGCGGGGGCGGCCAGGTGGTGTCCCTGGATGCCATCGCCGCGGAAGGGGATTACCTCGCGGATGCCGCCGATAGGATGACCCCGGAACGGGCCTTCGAGCGTCGGTGGGCCCTGACCCTGCTCACGACGGTGATGGGGCGCCTGGAGGCGGAGTTCTGCATGGGCGCCCGGGCCGAGCTCTTCGGCGAACTTCGGAACCGCCTGTGGGGAGACCCGCGTGGCGAACCCGCCAGCGCCCTCGCCGCCCGGCTGCGGTTGAGCGAGTCCTCCATTCACGTGATGCTGCACCGGCTCCGGCAGCGCCTGCGCGAGCTGATCCGGACCGAGATCGCCGAGCAGGTGGCCTCGGCCGAGGATCTGGAGGACGAGCTGGCGCATCTGGTCCGGGTGCTGGGCAGCCCAGGCTGACCCCGCCCGGGAGAAGGATGAACGATGAAGGATGAGTGATGAATGGGGGACGGGCACCCCCGTGTCAGACGACGTGCAGGAGTCTCTCGCAATACCGATACTTCGGACTCCCACAGGCCCGGGCGGCAGCCGAATGCCGGGAGAGTTTTCAGTTTCAAGGCAGAGGAAATCGACTCTCGTCACCCCGTCTCCGACGCCCAGACTCCATCCCGGCGCGTGCGCAAAATAGTTGGTAAGGATTTCCAGGACCTCCCGTAGCAGGGGCATGGAATTCCCAGTTTCCGTCCGAAGTCTCGCCGTCGCCCTGATGCTCCTGGCGAGCCATTCCCCAATGGCAGACCCAGCCGGGACGGCCATCAGCTATCAAGGACACCTGGCCGATGGAGCGACCCCGGCCGACGGGAGTTTCGAGTTCCGGTTTACCCTCCACGATGCCGCCACCGGCGGCGCGCAGGTCGGTGCCAGTCTGACCAACGGGCCGGTGACCGTGGCCCAGGGGATCTTTACGACGACCCTGGATTTCGGCGTCGGGGTCTTTGAAGGCAGTGCCCGGTGGCTGGAGATCGGAGTCCGCCCGGCCGGCAGCTCGGACGCCTTCACGGGACTAACCCCGCGCCAGTCACTGTTGGCGGTACCGTATGCCCACCATGCCCTCAACGGAGTTCCCGGCGATCCAGGTCCCGTGGGACCCACCGGACCCCAGGGCCCCAAAGGCGATCCCGGTGCACCCGGAGCCATCGGGGCCACGGGTGCTGTGGGACCGCAGGGACCCCAGGGCGAGGCGGGCCCTGCCGGCCCCGCAGGACCGCAAGGGGTGACGGGAGACCGGGGAGAGCCCGGAGCCACCGGCCCCGTTGGAGCAACGGGACCTGCCGGACCCCAAGGAGACAAGGGCGATGCAGGAATTGCTGGACCGACCGGAGCACAGGGGCCCCAGGGTGACCCAGGGGCGGTCGGTGCTGCGGGTCCAGCCGGTCCCGCAGGTCCGCAGGGTCTCAAGGGCGACAAAGGGGACGCGGGAGTTGCTGGAGCCGTCGGGCCAGCGGGTCCCAAGGGCGATGCCGGGTCTGTCGGACCGGCAGGAGCCCAAGGATTGCCGGGGGCTGCTGGACCCAAAGGAGACAAGGGAGATCCCGGTACGGTCGGTCCCGCGGGGCCGGCCGGACTTCAGGGTCTGGCGGGCCCAGCCGGGCCGAAGGGCGACGCCGGTGCCATCGGGCCTGCCGGTCCCACGGGGCCTCAGGGAGCGACCGGGGCGGCCGGACCCAAGGGAGACAAGGGGGACCCTGGCGCCACCGGAGCGGCGGGCCCGGTCGGCCCTCAAGGTCTCAAAGGGGACAAAGGCGATCCCGGAGCGGTGGGTCCC
>JAFLEG010000400.1 GCA_017302195.1 Verrucomicrobiota bacterium | reverse complement strand
TCGGCGCTCGGCGCGCACAACTGGCATCCGATGTCGTTCAATCCGCAGACCGGCCTGATGGAACAGCGGATTCGCCTGACCAACGGCCATTCCAATGCCGTCCCCGCGGCGCGCGTGATGCTCGCGGGTCTTCAGGACTGGCTCTACAACGCCTGGGGCACCAATGGCACCACCCCGTTTGTCACCTATCCGGCGGCGGTGGCGGCCGGGCAGTCGGTGGAGTTCCTGGTGACGTACTTCAGCGGGACCCGCGAGCCCGGACCCGATCCCGCGCTCACGGCGCTCTCGGTTCCCGTGCCGGTCATCCCGCATCCCGGGGGCACCAACGTGAGCGGTGTGCGGATCCGTCCCTGGACCCATGGTGCCTCGATGGTGGAGTTCCCCGCGGTGGAGGGGCGGCGCTATGCAATTCGCTACGCCTCCACGCCCGACTTCACCAATGCCTGGACGGTCCAGCCGTTGGTGACCGCGCCCGGTTCCTGGGTGCAATGGCTGGATCAGGGGCCGCCGTCCACCCTCGCGTTGCCGTCGAACGCCCCGGCGCGGTTCTACCGCGTCCACGGAGTGCCCACCCCATGAGTTCCGGCGCACCGGTCGGCACGGGAGTTTTTTTCAACGGCTGCAAAGCCGCGGGTTGCCCGGGCGCTGGAATTGACGGCACCCTTCCGTCCCCGATGCCCTGTCGTGTGGCGGGCCTCCGGCAACGAGCACTTTCCACATCGCGATCTACATTCCTGAGTCCATGAGTTCCATCGCCCCGTCGAACCGCGTCGTCTCCGCGCTCCGAATTCCCGCCCTGCTGGGCGCCACCGGCTATCTCGCGCTCGGCGCCGCTCCGGAGCCCATGGTGCCGCTCTACCCCGATGACTGGACCCGGAACTTCCGCATCGGCGCCTCGCTCATGTTCAATGTGAAGGCGGATTTCACGCTGAACGGTCCGGTGTCGGTGAACCGCCAGCCGACCGGCCCGGTGGGCCAGCCCGGGGCCGACCACTACTACGACGACGGCTACGTGCGTGTGGACAGCACCGGCAACGCAGGAGGCGACACCACCTACTGGGGGTATGACAACGCCTCGCAGGTGGACCTGGCCAACAACCGGATCGTGATGCGCAGCGTGCGCTCCTTCGACACCACGGAGGATTTCTCGGAGGATGCCGGGGCCTCGCCGGGACTGGATGTGTCATACGGCGGTCACATCCGCGACTGGGGTCGCCTGCGGTTCGGGTGGGAGGCGGGCTATGGCTTCACCCCCTTCGACTTCAAGGATTCTTCGTCACTGGACGCAACCTTTGTGCGGGATGTGCAGGCCTTCAGCACCGGCGGCATCGCGCTGCCGCCGGCGCCCTATTCCGGAGGCCCTTCCGGCATCGGCCCGGCCATCCCGGATGTCTCGACCGCCCTGCCGGATGAGATCCTCAACGGCACCGTCAACGGCACCCGCGAGCTCGACGTGAACCTGCATGCACTTCGCGCGGGTGCGACCCTGTTCTGGAGATTCCAGCCCCGCTGGGCGCTGGTGGGCAGCGTCGGACCCGCCATGGGCCTGGTGCCCGGCACCTACAGCTACGGGGAAACGTTCAACCTGAACGATGGTTCGGTGGCCTCCGAGTCCGGGGAGCTGTCCCATACCGAGGTCGTCTTCGGTGGCTATGCCTCCGCCACGCTGCACTGCCGCGTGATGCAGTCAGCGGACGTCTATCTGGGCGTGCAGTTCATGTCGCTTCAGAATGCCGAGTTCGGCAATTCGCAGCGCGAGGCCACCCTGGATCTCGGCGCGACCTTCAACCTCTCGCTGGGCGTCAACTGGCCGTTCTGAATCCAACGACCCTGGCTGGTCGCGAGGCCGAATGGGCGGCCCGCCTGGGGGGCATGCACGATCCGCAGGCCCGCTTTGCCTGGCTGGTCGAGCGCGCGCGGCAGCGTCCGCACCTGCCCGACGCGCTCCGTCTGGATCGCCATCGGGTGTCCGGATGCCAGGTGCGCCTGTGGTGGGTCGCGGAGGTCCGGAACGGGCGGTGTGAGTTCCAGTCCGATTCCGACGCCGTCACGCTCCGCGCCATGGCGGGCCTCTGGTGCGACCTCGCCAGCGGCGCGAGTCCGGAGGAACTGGCGGCATGGCGTCCGGACCTCTTTGAGCGGTTCGGCCTCCTGCGCTCCCTGGCCGACAACCGCCGCACCACGGTGCTGCGGATCGGCGAATTGATCCGTGAGTTCGCCCGGAGCCACTGCGGCATCGCCGGGCTCACCGACGCGCACAATCACCTGCAGGATTCCCGGTTTGGCGGTTACCAGGATGCGGTGGTGTCCGCGGCGCTGGCCGCCGGGGTCTCCCGGATGGTGGTCAATGGGTCCTGTGAGTCGGACTGGCCCGAGGTGGCCGAACTGGCGCGGCGTTTCCCCGCGGTGGTTCCCGCCTTCGGACTTCACCCCTGGTCTCTGGCCGAGCGGACCCCGGGATGGGAGACGTCGTTGAACTCCTGGCTGGACCGCACTCCGGTTGCCGTGATCGGCGAGATCGGACTCGACCGCTGGATTCACGAAAACCCCGACCGCTGGCGTGCCCTGTCCGGGGTGGCGGGCGATCCACCCCCGATGGAGGAGCAGGAATCCCTCTTCCTGTCGCAGCTTCAAATCGCAGCCGAGCGCGGGATCTCCGCCAGCATCCACTGCCTGCGCGCCTTTGGTCGATTGCTCGAACTTCTGGCAAATCATCCGCGTCCCGAACGCGGGTTCCTGCTGCACAGCTACGGCGGCCCCACTGAACTTGTCCCCGACTTCGTCCGGCTCGGGGCGTACTTCAGCTTTCCCGGCTACTTTGGACACGAACGCAAGGCCCGCGCCCGCGAGGTCTTCCGTGCCGTGCCGCAGGATCGTCTGCTCCTCGAGACCGACGCTCCCGACCAGTTGCCGCCGGAGGCTTGGATCCGTCATCCGCTTCGCGATCCCGCGAGCGGCGCTGCAATCAATCACCCCGCCAACCTCCCCGCCATCGCCGAAGGCCTCGCCACGATTCTGGGAGTCCCCATCCCCGAACTCACCGCCCTCACCGCCGCCAACTTCCGGCGCCTGTTTGGGTGATCGGCTTCCTCCATGGTTGGTAGGGCCGTGTTCCACCTCGACCCCATACAAGTCCGCTGCGCTCGTGGACGAACAACGGGGAACGCGGGAAGCGCCAGCACGTGATGTTCCCGAGGCAACACCCCGGGATGGCCAATGAACGTTGGATGTTGAACGCTGATCGTTCCATGGACTGCGGATGCCGGAAGCGCCACCGCGTGATGCTTTCCCCGATCTCCGGGCGCCATGGTCCGAGGAATTCCCCTCGCTCCCGGCCGATTGGCCCACCCAGTTAAAAGTCTGTTATAAGTAAGTAATTCTTCAATTGTCAGAGAATCTACTTGCCGGGGTGCCAGGGATTGGTGGACAAGGTGCCCGACACCTCCCCCCTTTCTGACCGCTCACCGTGGCAGAAAGGTTCCACCCTGACTCACCCGAAGCGATGACAGTATCCCGGATACGATGCCCGTACCGACGTGATGGAGTGGCGTCTCCGTGTGGATCGCAGGGAATCCGAATCGGCGTACTGGGTATCGTGGGATTGGGGTTGGTAGTGGTGACTTCCTCGGCTGGCCCGCCGGACAAATCGGGCGTCAAACCCAGCGTGATTTCGCTGCCCAGCGGGGCGGGTTCCATTGAGGGGCTCGGGGAATCCTACGAGCCGCAACTGAACACCGGTTCCTCGACCTACGGCGTGTCCATCGCCCTTCCACCAGGACGGGCCGGTCTCGCACCCAAGGTGCGGATCGACTACAATTCCTTTGGGGGCAACGGAGTTTGCGGTCTGGGCTGGAGTCTGGAGTTCCTGTCGCTCAAACGGCAGGCGGACAAGGGTTTCCCGGAGTACTCCGACGGGGATACCTACATCTTCCAGGGCGAGGAATTGGTCCCGTTGTCCAATGCTGCGGGCGATTGGCGGTGCGAGAACGAGCGCGGATTCCAGCGCCTGCGTCGCCGCGACTTTGACGGTGATGGACAACTCGAGGGCTGGGAAGTCACCGAGCCCGATGGAACCCGCCATCTGCTGGGCCAGCACCATGGTTCCGCAGGCCGGTGGAGCGCCGTGGAGCATCCGGAGAAACCGGACTCGGCGGTGTTCGATCGCACCTATTGCTGGATGGTGGATGCCACTGTGGATCTCCACGGAAACCGGGTGGATTATGAATACATCCTGGGGACGGGGATGCTGTTCCCCAGAAGGATCAGCTACTCCGTGCTGGGGCAGGCCCGGCATGAAGTGCTTTTCGATTACGAGGACCGCCTGGATGCCTTCGATGACTATCGGCCGAGCTTCCCAAGCCGGCTGGATCGTCGGTTGACCGGCATCGAAGTCCGGACCTTGGGACAATTGGTGCGGCGGTATGAGTTCAGCTACCGGTATGAGGAAGGGGACCTGCTTCCTGATGCGACGGCGGTGGTGGCGGGCCACCTGGACCTTGGCGTAAGCCTGCTGAAACGGGTGGTGCAGTATGACAACTCCGGCAGCCGGGCCAATTATCTGCCCCCGCTGATCTTCACATACACCGGGCTGGACCTGAACCGCGCCGAGCAGCGATCGCTGCTGGCCGTTCCGGATCTCGACCTGGCGGAACCCAACGGGCGGGTGCAGTTGGCCGATCTCAACGGGGATGGGCTGCCAGACCTCTTCGCCACCAGCGCGTCCGGCGCGGGAACCGTCCAGCGCGCCTGCCTCAACCGGGGCGAGATCACGGTGCCGGGAACGCTGGCGCGGCTGGAGTTTGGTCCGGCCATGGTGGTGGATCCCTCGTCTCCCCTTGATCTGGCCCTGCCGGACACCCTGGTGCATGACCCCAAGGGCAAGGGGATGGTGGACCTGTCGTCGCTGACCAGCGACGGGCCCAACAAGCGACTGGATACCTTTGCCAACCGCTCGCGATTGGAAGTGGTGGATGAGGGGCGCCTGGGATTCGACGCCGCGCAGGTGGAGGCGACGGTGCTGGAGAATCCTCCGGCCTTCGTCA
>JAFLEG010000399.1 GCA_017302195.1 Verrucomicrobiota bacterium | reverse complement strand
AAGGGCGAAATCCGGTGCCCGCCGAAGCGGTCTCACACGAAGGCCTCAAAGGACGCCAAGGAAACACCCGAGGCAGGCAGGCGCATGCCGTCGTGCCCACACCGCTCCATCTTCGGAACCTTTGGACCACTACCCGCAACGGCCAACCGCAATCACACCAGCGCCTCTGAGGTTCCCAACAGTCATTCCGCGGACAAATGACGGCCCTTGGGGATCCACCAAGCTCGCCATTCCGGAACGCCCCATCCTTTGCGGCCTTCGCGGCCTTTGTGTGATCCTCTCCCCCCCGCCGACGCGTCAGGGCAACTCGCGGATGCGCAGGTTGCGAAACTCCACGGGGGACCCCTCGGACTCCAGGCAGAGAAAGCCGGACGCCGGCTGGCATCCGGTGCCGCCCGAGACCTCCTCCCCGTTCACCCACAGCCGGACCTCCCCATTGATGGCCCGCACATAATAGTGGTTCCACTCCCCGATCCCGCGGCTCAACTGCTTTCGCGGAAAGCTGCGCTGGCCATCCGGTGCCACCGGCGGGAACGGAGTCATGCGGGCGCGGCCGGTGGGAAAGACATCGCCGTTGGTGGTGAACCAATCCGCCTTCTTGCCCGAGTCGCGTTCATACTGGGCGGTGTAGCCATGGTCCAGGACCTGCACCTCGATGCCCTCCGGCAGGCGGCCGTTGCCACGCTCCAGTTCCTTCAGCGAGCGGTCGGTGGCCCACAGAAACACCCCCGAGTTGCCTCCCGACCGCAGATGACGCCACTCCACCACCAGCTCGAGATTGGTCACCGAGTGACGGGACCGGATCACCCCGACGGGTTCGCCGGTGCACTGGATGCCGCCCTCCCTCCAGGACCAGGTGTTGGTGGCGCAGTTGACATTGATGAAGTCCGATTCACCGAGGGCGCGCCAGCCCGGTCCGGTGCCGTCCACCCAGGCGCGCGGTGTCGCCAAGGCCGAATCCGCGCCGAGGGCCGCGAAGACAGTCAGGATCAGCATCGCCAATTGCATCTTCATCATGCGGATCATGGCGGAAGCCTCCTCCCAGGCCTCACTTCGGGCGAGCCCAAAGCACTTCGCACCGGCGGCCTGCGGTGCGGGTTGGAGTTTGAGCCTCACGTCGGCCACGGGGACGAGGTCACGAGGCTCTGACGTCTTCCCCGCTGCGTGCGGTGCAGACCGGCAGGCGGGTGAAGCCCATGAGCCGCGCCGTTCCCAGCAGTTCGGTCGGGTGGTCCGGATCCAGGTGCAGCCCGGGAAAGGCCTCGAACAGCCGCTGCAGGGCCACCCTTCCCTCGGCATGGGCCAGGGCATGGCCCAGACAGAAGTGAGCGCCCCCGCCGAAGGCGAGATGGTCATCCGCGTTGTTCCTGCGGATGTCGAAACGCTCCGGATCCGGAAAGACCTCCGGATCGTGATTGGCCGCGCCCAGCACGCAGAACACCTGCTGACCCGCCTTCAGATCCCGGCCGCCCAGGGTCAATGGCTGCGCCACCTCGCGGCTGATGATCTGCACCGGAGAACGGACGCGCAGGATCTCGTCCACGGCGTTGCGCCACAGGTCCGGCTCCTGCCGCAGCGCCTCCCGCGCCTCCGGATGCGCCAGCAGCAGGACGATCCCGTTGCCGATGAGATTGCGGGTGGTCTCGTTGCCCGCAAAGAGCAGCAGGGAGAAGTTGGCCAGCAGATCCGCCGGCTCAATGCGCCCGCCTTCGTCCTCGGCGTGGATCAGTTCATCCAGGAAGTCACCACGCGGCTGGCGTCGCCGCGACTCCACCACTGCGGACATGGTGGCGGCAAAGCCGCGCAAGGTCGGCACGATGCGGTCGCAGGCGGCGGCGGGAATGGGCACCGAGGTGAGGAACTGCGCGATGTCATCGGACCAGTGGGCGACCTTCGGACGATCCTCCACTGCCACGCCGAAGAGATCGGCAATGACGGTGACCGGAAACGGGATGGCCAGATCGGCGGCGGCATCGAAGGAGGGGCGTCCAGCCAGGGCGTCCAGCAGATCGCCGGCCACCGTTTCGATGCGGGGCAGCAGCGACTCCAGGGCCCGGGCGGTGAATCCGTGGCCAAAGAGCTGACGCTTTCGGACATGGTCCGGCCCGTCCTGGAACAGCACCCAGCGCTCCAGAGTGCGGAAGGCCTCGGCAACCTCGGCCGACCGCTCGGGCGGCGTGAGCCGGCGGAATGTTTCCAGCCGCTTCGAGGTGAGGGACGGATGGCGCAGGGCGGCATGCACGTCGGAATGCCGGGTGAGAAACCAGGACTGGTAGCGTTCCGACCAGTGGACCGGATCTACTTCGCGCAGGCGGCGATAGGTCTCGAAGGGCCGCTGATGCACCTCGGGGGCATTGAGGTCGAAGTCCAGGTTCACCCGGACATCCTCTGCGGGACCCGTCCACCGCGCAATTCTCACGGCGTGCCCCCCGGGGAAAGGATGAACGATGAACGTTGAGTGATGAGGTGAAGCCCGAAGGAGACGAGGTCACGAAGCTCTGGCTTCTTCCGCCTTCCTGAACACTGAACACTTGAAACTGAAAACTTCCCCTGCGTGCGGCTCTCGCCCAACGCGTCGGGATCTCCACGAGCGATGGGAAAGTTCGAGCCTCCTGTACGTCGTCTCCTACTTTTGGAGGGGCATCATCCGCGCCGCAAACAGTCACGCCAGGATGCCGGTCACCACGTCGCCGTGCACATCCGTCAGGCGGCGCTCCAGACCGTTGTGGTAGTAGGTAAGACGCTCGTGATCGAGTCCGAGCAGGTGCAGCAGGGTGGCGTGAAAGTCGTGCACGGTGACCACGTTCTCCACGGCCTGATGTCCGAACTCGTCGGTGGCGCCATAGGAGAATCCCGCCTTCACCCCGGCGCCCGCCATCCAGCAGGTGAATCCGGCCGGATTGTGGTCCCGACCCTGCGCGCCTTTCTGGAAGGTGGGCATGCGGCCGAACTCGGTGCACCACACCACCAGGGTCTCCTCCAGCAGGCCGCGCTGCTTCAGGTCGGTGATCAGCGCCGCCGTGGGACGGTCCATCACCGGTCCGTGGACGCTGTACTGGTTGAAGAGATCCTTGTGACCGTCCCAGTTGCTCACCCCCTCGCCGCCGGTCTGGTAGGCGCCGTTGAAGAGCTGCACGAAGCGCACGCCCTTCTCCACCAGCCGGCGGGCCAGGATGCAGTTGCGGGCGTAGGCCGTGCGCAGGTCCAGGATCTTGCTCCCCGTCTGGTCGGCGCCGTAGAGCCGCAGGATGTGGTCCGGCTCGCCGGAAAGATCCGCCACCTCGGGAATGGCCAACTGCATGCGCGCCGCCAGCTCGTAGCTGGCGATGCGGGCCGACAGCTCCGTGTCGCCGGGGAACTGCCCGGCATGACGTCCGTTCAACTCCTGGAGGAAGGCGCGGGTGGCGGCGTCGGTGGCGGCATCCACGCCGGACGGACGGTCCAGGTTCCGGATGGATCGCGAGGCGTTGAAATCGGTGCCCTGGAAGGCGGCGGGCAGGAATCCCGGCGCCCAGTTGTTGACGCTGTTCTGCGGCTTCCCGCGCGGATCCGGAATGGCCACGTAGGCTGGCAGACTCTGATCCTCGCTGCCCAGGGCATAGGTCACCCAGGCACCCACGCTGGGGAAACCATCCAGGGTGTAGCCGGTGGACATGTAGTTCTCCCCCGGCCCATGGGTGTTGGTCTTCCCCTGCATCGAGTGGATGAAGCACATCTCGTCGGCCAGGGCGCCCAGGTGCGGCACCAGATCCGAGATCATCTTCCCGCTCTGCCCGCGGGGACGGAACTCCCAGGGGCTTTTCGCCAGCGCCCCCTGCTCTCCCTGGAAGGTGATGAGCCGGTCGCTGCCCGGCATCGGCTGCCCGTGGCGGCGGATCAGCTCCGGCTTGTAGTCGAAGGTGTCCAGGTGCGAGCAGGCGCCGCTGCAGAAGATCAGCAGCACATTCTTGGCCCGGGCCGTCCCGGGTGCGGACCGGGCGGTGTAGGGATTCCCGGGGGGAATGACCGGACGAAACGGCGCCGGTCCCGCGACTCCCGAACCCAGCAATCCCTGCCGGGCGAGGAGGTGGGTCAGGGCAATGGAACCCAGGCCCATGCCGGCATCGGCAAAAAATCGGCGACGGTTGAGCATCGGGTGCCGGGGCACTGGCGGGAACGGAGTCACGGGATGAAGAGAAACTCGTTGGAATTGAGCACCGCGCGGCACAGGGCCGGCCAGCCTGACTCCTGCGCCAGCCGGATCGCGCCCGAAGATTCTTCGGAACCCGGATCCCGCCCGTAGGCCAGACGCCAGATCCGTCGCACGCGATCCGCCGATTCACTCCCAGCCTCGTCCGCCACCCGCGCAGCGAAGCGGTCCGAGAGGGCCAATGTGAACCGGCTGTTGAACAGATTGAGCGCCTGCAATGGCGTGGTGGAAACGCTGCGCCGGGGCATCACCAGGCTGCCGTCCGGACAGTCAAAGGCGCCGAAGACGCCGTCCTGCTCCATCCGCACCTTGAAGGCGTACACCATCCGGCGGAACTCCGCGGGGCTGAAGTCCTCCTTGGGGTGGTAGTGATACACATTCTCGCGGTCCACCTCGTGCAGGAAGAAGGAGGGGCCGCCGGCGCTGCGATCGAGGTCGCCGCTCACCGACAGCAGACTGTCACGAATGGCCTCGGCCTCCACGCGCCGGGGTGGAAAGCGCCACAGCAGACGGCTCCCGGCATCCTGGGCCAGCCCATCGGCCCGCGGCGCACTCGACTGACGCCAGGTGGCCGAGGTGAGGATCCGCCGCTGGATGGCCTTGTGCTGCCATCCCTGCGCCACCAGTTCCGAGGCCAGCCAGTCGAGCAGTTCCGGGTGGCTGGGCCGGCTGCCGTTGCGTCCGAAGTCGTTCGCCGTGTCCACCAGGCCGACGCCAAAATGATGCTGCCAGAGCCGGTTGACGATCACCCGCGCCGTCAGCGGATGCTCCGGCGAGGTGATCCAGTCGGCCAGCGCCTGGCGGCGCTGCGCCTCCGGGGCGTTGGTGGACAGGGTCACCGGCTGAAAAATCTCCAGGGTGCCCGGCG
>JAFLEG010000040.1 GCA_017302195.1 Verrucomicrobiota bacterium | reverse complement strand
CGCCTGCTCACCGCCTGCCAGGCCCTGCACGCCGCCCGCCTCTGGCTCCCCTGGCAGGGCGAGGAGCGCGAGTTCAGCTCCCCCCCCGAGCCCTGGTTCACCGCCTTCCTCCGCGGCGAGCCCGCGACCTTCACCGACGACCCCTTCGATCCGCATCGGCCGGGGCCTCGCTGAAGTATCCAGCTCCACGGCATCCTTCTTGGGGTAGGTCGCAGCCACGCCGCCCTGTCCGCAGGATCACTCACCCCAGGCTCAACCGGCTGGCCACGGTTCGCGGAGCCACCTGGGTCGGCCATTGTCGTGGACTTGTGTGCAAAAAAGAAACGTGTCGCAGAAATTCAGAATCCCGAGAACCATTCCATCACCTGACCGCCAAACATCATTAGGAGCATTCCTGCTAGCAGAAAGCTCATTCCAAAAAGCATGAGGTAAACTCCAATTCTGCGGGTCCGCTGCCTTGTGCCAAAGGCCCAGACCACAAAGCCCCCGATGAAGATCATGATTGAGATCAATCCTCCTCCGATCAGCGGCACCAAACCTTCACCATGCGCAAACATGAATTTCATCGCTCAAGCCTCCGCTCGCTGTGTGGGGCAGCTCGACGGCAGCCTGTTCCGGTGAGACAGTCAACACAGGAGCGAGGCCTAATGCAGTTCAGGGCGGATTCGCCAGGGTCTGGAATGCAGCAGGAGTTGCTCGGTCAGTTCTTGAAGTTGTGGCAAGAGCCTCGGCCACCGGACGGGATGCGCGCTTTCGGACTGCGGTGGCTTGCCGCCGCTGTACTCCTGCCTTCGTCTGGCTACGGCATGGCAAGCTGCCGCATCTCCAAGGGGCAGAGGGCGGTTTCGGGTGGGCGCATGGTGGCAGGTGCGAGGTTGCGGTTCTTGGCGGCGTTGAGGGCGTCGGGATGCCTTCGCAGACCCGGGTCAAACTCCGACTTCTCCACAAGAATGGAGTCGGCGCAAAGGGAGGTGGCGTTGCGCTGCGCAGACCAAGGCTCGAACAGTTCACAAGGGTCCGGGCGGGACGCCTAGACCGACACGCGAGACGCGTGTGCTCCCCGCCAAAGTCAGTTGGACGCATTTCCCGGTACTCTTTGCGTTACTTACGGTTCCCGCATTCCCCGCGGATTTGCGGGCAGCTCCGCCTTGCTCTCCGGCGGCGGGCGGGGAAGCTTCGCGGATGCCGACGCGCCTGTCGTTCCTGTTCGCCGCCCTGCTTACCGTCGGATCCATCCGGGCGGCGGAGGCGACTAACCACTTTGGCTTCGCCGGCCCGGAGGTGTTCCCCGTGGACTTCGGCATCGCCTTCCTCCATGTGGCCGACCTGGATGCCGACGGGCTCAAGGACGTGATCGTGGTCAACAATCTGCGGTCGAAGATCAACCTGCTCTACAACCGCACCGGCAACACCAACGCGCCGGTGACGCCCGCCAAGGTGGGCCGCCGCGACGTGAACGAACTGCCGGGTGACGCCCGGTTCCGGGTGGACTCCATCGCCTCGGAAAAGCGCATCACCTCGCTCACCGCCGCCGACCTGAACGCCGACGGCCGCACCGACATCGCCTACTTCGGCGAGCCCAAGGAACTGATCGTGCAGTACAACCAGGGCACCAACGGATGGTCCCAGCCGCGGCGGTTTCCCCTGGATGACGGCACGGCGGATTACAATGCGCTGACGTCCGGCGACATCAATGCCGACGGACGCGCCGACCTGCTGCTGCTGGCGGAGAAGCATCTGTACCTGATGCGGCAGCAGCCCGACGGCACGCTGTCCGAACCGGAGCGGTTGCCCTACACCGGGGTGGTCAAGGCGGTGCAGGTGCTGGACCTCAATGGCGATGGACGCAGCGACCTGCTCTTCGTGAACTGGGATCACACCAATCCCTTCCGCTTCCGCCTCCAGCAGCCGGATGGCCAGTTCAGTCCGGAAATCCACCTGCCCCTTACCAGCATCCGCAGCTACTGGGCTGACGACCTCGATGGCGACCACAAGACGGAGGTGATCACCATCGCCGCAAAATCGGGCCGGGCCGCCGTGGCCAACTTCGCCACCCGGGCGGCGGATCCCCTGGAGGGCGACCTGGTGGATGGCCAGTTCTCGATCCTGCCCCTCACCCGCACCGACAAGCCCCGGCGCGGCGTGGTGTGGACCGATGTCAGCGGGGACGGACTGCCCGACCTGATCGCCGGTGATCCGGGCGGCGGCCAGTTGACCCTGTGGCTCCAGCGCGACGACGGCACCCTGGCGGCACCCAAGAACTTCCCGAGCCTCACCGGGGTCACCGACCTGGTGGCGTCGGATTGGGACGGCGACGGACGGCCCGAACTTTTCCTGCTCAGTGCCGATGAGAAGCAGGTGGGCATCACGGCGCTGGATTCGACCGGACGCTTCCCCTTCCCCCAGTTGGTGCCCCTGACCGGGCGTCCGCTGGTCATCGCCGTGGGCGCCCTGCGCTCCGGCGCCCCAACCCAGTTGGCGGTGCTCCAGGAGCGCGACGAGAAGCGTCCGGGCAAGGACGGCAAGGACGAATCGGTCACCGTGCGGGAATTGGTGCTGCGCACGGCGGCCGGAGCGGTGACGACGCACCGCCTGGCCGAGGACTACAAGGGCAGCCCGTCGGTGCTGGCCTTCCACGACGCCAATCAGGATGGCCTTGCCGATCTGGTCCTGCTGACGGCGTACGAAAAGGTGAAGGTCTTCGTGCAGCGTCCGGATTCCGGGGACGCGCCGCAATTCACCGAGGCCGACGTCACCCCGCCTGGTGGGGTGCTGGAGACGCCCTGGATGCTGACCGCGGACGTGGACGGTGACGGCAAGCCGGAGCTCCTGCTCCCCCAGCGCAACTTCCTCCGGGCGGTCGTGCTCGCCTCCGACGGACAGGAGAAGCCCGCCTGGAGCTTCGCCGTCCGCGATCAGATCAACGGCGCCACCAGCAGTTCCCGCATCGCGGGGGCCGCCGCGATGCCGCAGGCCGGCGGGCAGGCGCCCCTGCTCTTCCTGCTGGATGCCGACCGCAAGGCCCTCACCGTGGCCCGGCGTGACACCAACGGTGTCTGGCAGTCGGTGCGCAACACGGCGCTTCCCGTGACCGAATTCACCCGCCTGGTGCCCCTGGCCCTCGGAGGCCGGTCCACCAACAGCATCGGATTCATCGGCAACAATGCCGTGGCCTGGAAACGCTTTTCGGGCGAGGTATGGGACATGGCGGACCTGGACGGCTACGAGACGCCGATCCGGGACGGCTGGCTGCACGACGTCACCAGCGGTGACCTGGACAGCGACGGCCGCAAGGATCTGGTGTTCCTGGAGACGGCCAAGAACTACGTGGATCTGGTGCGCTTCGAGGCGCCGCATCAACTGCAGCCGGGCAACCGCTGGCCGGTGTTTGAGGAACGCACCTTCCGCCAGCGCCGCAACGAGGTCCCGGAACCCCGGGAAGCCGTGGTGGCCGACGTGACCGGCGACGGCAAGAACGACCTCATCCTCGTGGTCCACGACCGCGTCCTGCTCTACCCGCAGGAATAGAATTGGAAACCGTTCATCCCCGCCGCAGGCGGAGTTGGAGATCCACTCGCCGGGTCTGGGCATACTCCATCGGCGGCAGGCGGGTGAGGGTGGGTGATTCCGTCTCCCGCAACAGGGACCGGGCCAGCGACTGCAGCGCGGTCCAGCGGGGCCAGTCTCCGGGATCGGCATGGACGATTTGCCTCAGCAGGCTGCGCCATTCGATGATGATGCGGTCCACATCGCCGGTGCCCAGGAACTCCGAGACGAATCGCGATTTGGCCATCGGATCCCGGTGGACCGTCTGGACCACGATCTGGGCGCCGTCGCCGTAGCCGGGTAGCACTCCTGATTCGAGATAGCCGGGTACCGAGAGGCTGCCGTAGGCACCGCGGCACACCATCGCCAGCCGCCCGCCCCAGCGATCCTCCGGACCGCTGAAGCGATGCCCGGCATCCAGGTTGGCCAGGTCAAAGATCAGGTCCTCCAGCGGATACCCCTCATCCTCCAATCCCGCCGCCACCGCTAGGCCGTCGCCGCCGTGAAAGACGCTCACCGTGCGACCCCGCCGGGTGGGCTGCCCCCGGGAATCCACCAATCCCAGGCGACGCCACAGCACCGCCGTGCCGGTGGCCGCGGAAAGCCCGCGGCATTCCGGCGCCCAGGCGCAGGCCCCGCAGTCCGGGGGCGCCACCTCCCGTTCCCGCGCCTGCCAGAGCGGAATACCGTGGCGATCCACGGGGACCGGCAGCGTCTGCTCGGCCAGGCTGACCAGGGCAAGAATCTGGTGGGGCTCCTCAATGAAGCGTACCACCGGAAGACGCTGGTCCCGGAAGGAGCGCTCCACCAGCGGCACAACCAACGACCGCCAGATTTCCATCCGTGTTTCGCGCCCATTCCATCCGGTCTGCTTGCGCACCCATTTGGTCAGTTCGACACCGTCCTCGCCAAAGCGCTCCGCCACCTTCACCGATCGGCCGTAGCCGCCATCCGCCAGGGTCAGCAGCTCGCCGAAACCGATCTTCTGGACGGCGGCGGCCTCGGTCAGGGCCGGACGCAGCCGTCGCACGACCGGCGTCTCCCCGGCGCCCGGGATGGCGGTCGCGTATTCGGGAATCCGGATCTCACCGAGCGGCACCTCGGTCTTTCCGGGAAACGGTTGCCACTCGCCGCGCGAGTCGAGCAACTCCCGTGTGCGGCGCCGGACATGCCGGGCACGCTCGGCGTCGGTCTTGAGGCCGCAGGGGGCGTCCGGATGCCGCAGCGCCGCTTCGACCCCGAGGAAGATCGGACGCGTGGTGAACAGCCGCTCCTGCACCCGGACGGCTTCGGCGAAGGGATCTTGACCACGATCGGCGGCAGACGACATCACCCCGAGCAGCGCTCCCCAGTCCACCAGGGCGCTGCGGGATAGATGGGCGGGATGCCCGTCCATCAGCCGGAGTTCGCTGGGCCCCACCAGCACGTACCCGGTCTCATCCAGGCCCCGGCGCCCGGCCCTGCCCAGCATCTGCAGGATCTCGTCCTCGCGCAGGGGGGTCTCGATCCCCTCGCGCTTATAGGTGCGGGCGGTCACCGCGACGCTGCGTAGCGAGAAGTTGATGCCGGCCGCCAGCCCCATGGTGGCCACCACCACGCGCAACTGCCCGGCTTTGGCCAGGGGTTCGATGACGCCGGCGCGCGCGCCGTAGCTGAGCCCACTGTGATGGTAGGCGATGCGTGATTTGAGCATGCGCGCCAGGTCCTCGCCCACCAGACGCCGCTGGGGCTCGGAGAGGGTCAGCGGCTGGGGATTGGGCAACTGACGGGCGAGGTCCCGGGCCAGTGCCTCCGCACCGGCCCGGCGGGGGGCAAACAGCAGGATCGGACCCAGGTTCTCGGACAGCGCCCGGGCGCAGAGCCGCGGCCAGGCCCCCTGGATGTTCCCGGGCAGGGGGCCGCCCAACTGGTTGGCAAACACCTCCTCCAGTGGCACGGGACGGATGTCATGCCGCACCAGGGTGGCGCGTCGGCCAAGACGCCGAAGCCACTGGACGACCTGCTGGGGATTGGCCACCGAGCCGCTGAGCAGCAGGAGCTGCGTGGACGCCGGAGCCATGGCCAGCGCCAGCTCGTAGTTCAGACCCCGGTCGTCATCCCCGATCATCTGGTACTCATCCACCACCAGCAGCGTCGGTCCATCGCCACGGATCAGCCGCTGCTTCTGGGTCTCCAGCGTCGCGACCAGCACCGGGGCATCCAGGTTCTCCGCCAGATCCCCGGTGGCGATGCCCACGTTCCATCCGCGCGCCCGCCATTCCGCCAGCTTGTCATTGGCCAGGGCGCGGGTGGGCACCGTGTAGATGGCCTGACCGCGGGGCTTGCCCTCGTGCGACCACAGCTCGAAGACCAGCGTCTTGCCGGCGCCGGTGGGCGCATGGATGACCACATCCTGTCCGTCGCGCAGCGCGGCCACCGCCTCCTGCTGCCAGAGGTCGGGCACGGTGACCCGCCCCCATGCGGGGGCGGAATCCACGCCGCCACCCTCCTGGTCTTGCCGCTGCACCCGCCGATGGTAACCCGGACTCCCCGCGGGACGAAATCGGGAAGCGTCCGAGCGAGGTGTGATGTGGTGAAACAACGAAGACGCAAAGGCGCAAAGGATTCGTCCAGGAATCGCGAGACGCACTTGCCGAGCGGTCGTTGGAACGGCCTTCCACCGCCAGATTCCTCAACGGCCCCCTTCGTGTCCTGGCGCTTTCGTTGTTGCTCCTTCGGGGACCTCCAACGCCTTCGGCGCCTTGAATCCTTCTCCTGCTGCGCCGTCGGCGATAGCCTGTGCTCATGGCGGCCGGGCTTGTCGTCAACGAGATCTACCTCAGTGTTCAGGGAGAAAGCACCTTTGCCGGGCTCCCCTGCATCTTCGTGCGTCTCACCGGATGCAACCTGCGCTGCTCCTACTGCGACACGGCATACGCCTTCACGGCGGGATCGCGCCGTTCCCTGGAGGACATCCGGTCCGAGGTGCACCGGATCGCGAATTCCTACGGTTCTCGCCGTATTTCCGGCCACCGCGTGCCGCTGGTGGAATTCACCGGCGGCGAGCCGCTCCTGCAGCCATCCGCGCCCGACCTGATGAAGGATCTCTGTGACGATGGCTTCACCGTGCTCGTCGAGACCAGCGGCGCCCATGACATCGGGGTGCTTGATCGGCGGGTGCGCCGCATCATGGACCTCAAGACGCCCAGCAGCGGGGAATCCGGTCGCAACCGCTGGGAGAACGTGCCGCTGCTCCAGGCGACCGACGAGGTGAAGTTCGTGATCGGCACCCGTGAGGACTACGACTGGACCCGCCGCATCATCGCCGAGCAGGACCTGGCGGCGCGGTGTCCGCTGCTCCTGTCGTGGGTGGCGCCCCTGCTGCCCCACCAGCAGGACCGCTCCCTGAAGCCGGTGCCCGCCGGCATGACCCCGCTCAGCCGTCAGGCCCTGGTCGAAGCGGTGGTCGCGGACCGGCTGCCGGTCCGGTTCCAGCTCCAGATGCACAAGTTCATCTGGCCGCCGGATCAGAAAGGGGTCTGAACCATGACCACCCGGGAGACCCTGCGGCAACTGGCCCGCTACGAATCGCCAAATGTCACCTTCGTCGCGCCGGATGGATCGTGGCCCATCGTCTGGGAGCGGGCGCAGGGATGCGCGGTTTGGGATCCCGAGGGATGCCGCTACCTGGACCTGACCGCCGCCTTCGGTGTCGCCGCGGCGGGACACGCCAATCCCCGGGTGGTCCGGGCCGGGCAGCGCCAGATGTCGGGACTGCTGCACGCCATGGGCGACGTGCATCCGCACGCGCTCAAGGCGCGCCTCGCCCGAACGCTCAGCGACCTCACCTTTGGCCGGTGGAGCCGGCGCGCAGTGCACGGGCGGACCCTCTTCACCAATTCCGGATTCGAGGCCGTGGAGGCGGCCCTGAAAACCGCGCGGCTGGCCACCGGACGTCCGGGAGTGATCGCCTTCGAGGGCGCCTACCACGGACTGGGCTACGGCGCACTCAATGCCACCCATCGCGCGCACTTCCGGCAGCCGTTCACCGATCAACTTGGCGGCTTCGCAATGTTCGTTCCCTGGCCTGAGGGTGGACACGGCGTGCGCGCGGACCTGAAGCGGATCGAGGCTGCGATCGAGAACGCCTTCGCCACGCAGCCCATCGGCGCGATCCTGGTCGAACCCATGCAGGCACGCGGGGGCATCCGCATCCCTCCCCCGGAGTTTCTCCGGCGGCTGCGCCGTCTGGCGGATGCCCACGGCGCGTTGCTGGTGCTGGATGAAATCTACACCGGATTCGGCCGCACCGGACGCTGGTTCGCCTGCGAACACTCCGGGGTGCAGCCGGACCTCATCGCCCTGGGCAAGGCGCTGACCGGAGGCTTTCCCCTCAGCGCCTGTGTGGGCCGGGCGAATCTGATGGAGGCGGCGTGGCCGCGGTCCACCGGGGAGGCCATTCACACCAGCACCTTCCTGGGGCATCCGGTGGGATGCGCCATGGCGCTGGCCCAGATCGCCGAACTCCGGACCCGCCGGCTGATCCCACGATCGGCTGCCCTCGGACGCCATCTCCGGAGACAACTCGGGCAACTGCCCGCGCGCATCGGACGTCTGCACATCACCGTCCGGGCGGAGGGCCTGATGGCCGGAGTGGCGCTGCACCATCCCGACGGCTCCCCCGCCGGCCGGGAAGGCCTCCAGGTGGTGCAGCGACTCCTCCAACGGGGATTCCTGCTCCTTCCCGAAGGGCCCGAGGGCGAGGTGATCAGCCTCACCCCGCCGCTCACCATCACCCGGCGAGATCTGGATCGCATGGTCCGTGCCCTGATTGAAACCCTGCAGGAGGTGGCGGCATGACCCTGGGCGAGATGCGCCGCTGGCTGGAATCGCGGGGAATCCAGCTCACCAAGTCGCTGGGCCAGAATTTTCTCCATGATGGCAACCAGCTTCGCCGCATCGTGGCCGCCGCCGCCCTGGGGCCGGACGACCGGGTTCTGGAGATCGGTCCCGGTCTGGGGCCCCTGACTGAACTGCTGCTGCAGACAGCCGGTCGTGTCACCGCGGTGGAACTCGACGAGCGCCTGGTCGCGATCCTTCGCGAACGCTTCGCCGCCACCTCCCGACTCGAACTCATCCATGCGGATGCCCTGGCCTGGCTCCGGGAATCTCCACGTGCCTGGTCGGACACCAAACTGGTGGCCAATCTCCCCTACTCGGTGGGCTCGCCCATCGTGGTGGAACTCGCCCTGGCTCCGGCGCCTCCGGACCGGATGGTAGTCACCCTCCAATGGGAGGTCATCCAGCGACTGCTCGCCGCCGCGGATTCCGAACACTACGGCCTGATGACCTTGTTGGTGGCCGCACAGTTTGAGGCCGGGGAGTGGTTCAAGATCCCGTCCTCTTGTTTCCATCCCGCACCGGAGGTGGATTCCGCCTGTCTCCTCCTGCGCCGGCGTCGCGAGCCGCTGGTGCCTGCGGAGGTCCTGCCCACCTACGTCCGGGCGGCAAAGCAGTCCTTTTCCCAACGTCGCAAGATGATGCGGAAACTGCTGACAGCCGCCTGGGCTGCACCGGCGGTGGACGCCGCGCTTCAGGCCGCCGGCATTCCCTCCGACGCCCGCGCCGAGACGGTGGACCCACCGCGCTTCGCCACGCTGGCGATGCACCTCGCCCGGGTGGGGCGAGTTTTCAACGAGCCGTACGCATAACTGCGAATGACGTGGTGGCGACTCCGCACGCGCACACCCAAAGGTTCGCCCTACCAAAGACACCCGGCTACGGCTGCACCCAGGCCGATGCGGTCTCGCCCTCGCGATAGGGGTTGGCGATGCGCTTGGATGACGTCACCAGCGCCCGGACGTAGAGTTCGTCGCCCGCAAACTCATACGACGGCGAGACGCCCACAACCACCGCCAGCGTCTCGCCGATCGAGTCATCGTAGCGCCAGGTGGCGCGCACGGGTTCGCCGGCCGGGGACATCACCGGCGATCGCGTCGGGTCGAAACCGCGTCGCGTGCCAATGAACCGCGTGGAGTACGTGATGCCTTTCTCGGGCTCGATCTCGATGTGTAGCGCCTGGGAAGTCCGGCGCACATCGCGCAGGGTGACTCCGCTGCTGGCGTAGAAGTTCCCCGCTTCCAGCGCGGCGATGAGGGCTGCCGGCTCCAGACGTTCCGCCCGCACCATGACCCAGGCGCGCCCCGGGTTGCTCTGGCCCACCTGATGACTGTGGTAATGGTGGGAATCGTCCGTCGCCAGGCCGTACATCACGGGCAGGCCCAGGCGCCCCAGCCGCCAGGCGAGCAGGATGTCCCAGACCCGGTCCAGGCCCGCATGAACGTCATCGCCCTCGTTCCGCACCGATGGATGCCCGTTGTACACCTCGAAGAACAGCTCCCCCTGCAGCGCCATGAGGTCCTCGGCGGTGATGCCCCAGCCGAAGTTCGGATGGTTGATGTGCGGCATCATCGGCTGCCCGGTACGGCGGCGCTGGTCCAGCACCGAATTCACCCCGCGCTGCATCACGTCGAGCACGTTGGTGCCGCCGGACGGCTCCAGCGGTTCCCGGAGGTTGGTGGCGTTGAGATGCACCGGGAACGACAGGTAGCCGCTGGTGACCTCCTCCGCGGGAATCAGCAGGAAGCGGCCCGGGACCTCCAACCGGTCCCGGAACTCCGCCAAGGTCTTCAACCGGACCTGATTCGTGCCCTGGAGCGTGCGGTGCTGGAGCCAGTCCGGCCCAAACCGTGCCGCATTGGTCGCCAAGGCCGCCCGGAAGGCGGGCGTATCCCCGCGCACGATCCACCGCTCGCCTTCCAGCATCCGGTTGTGATCCGACAGCGCGAGAAAGTGGTATCCCTGATCCTTGTACCAGGCGGCGATGGAGTCCGGGAAATCATCCCCGTCGCTCCAGAAGGAGTGGGTGTGGAGATTGCCCTTCCACCACCGCACCTCGGCGGCCGTGGCGCCGGGGAGGAATGCCAGAAGCGCCACCACCAATGGCCGCAGGCGCCCTGGAATCATTGTGCACCCTTCACCCGCGTCTGAATGCCGTACACCGCCGTACCCGCCGTGATGAACAGCAGGTCGCGGTTGCGGCCGCCGAAGGTGACGTTGGCGGTCCACCCCTGCGGCACGGCGATCTGTTCGATGCGCTTGCCGGTGCGGTCAAAAACCAGCACTCCCTTCCCGGTCAGATACACGTTGCCCTCGGTGTCGAGGGTCATGCCATCCGATCCCGACTCGCAGAAGAGCCGCTTGCCGGCGAGCGATCCATCGGACTGGATGTCATAGGCGTAGGTCTTGCCGGCTCCGATATCCGCCACGTACAGCGTCTTGCCGTCCGGGGTCCCAATGATGCCGTTGGGCTGGGTGAGGTCCGAGGCCACTGCCCTCGGTGTGCCCCCCTTGGGAAGGAAGTACACATGCTGCCCGGTCTGCTGGGAGGCCGGATCACGCTGCCAGTACGGACGCTTGTACAACGGGTCGGTAAAATAGAGTCCGCCATCGGGCCGGATCCACAGGTCATTGGGACCGTTGAACAGCTTCCCGCCCAGGTCGCTGACCAGCACGGTGACCTTGCGGTCCGGGGCGATGGACCAGAGCTGGTTCTTCTCGTCGGCGCAGGCCAGCAAATTGCCCGCCGCGTCGAAGTAGGTGCCATTCGCCCGGCCCGACGGCTTCATCCAGTCGGAGAAGGCCCCGGTGGCGGCGTCCCAGCGCACGATGCGATCATTGGGCTGGTCGGTGAAATAGACGTTGCCGTCCTTGTCGGCCGAGGGACCTTCGGTGAACTGGTACCCTTCCCCCAGCAGTTTCAACGTCGCCCCGGGCGCCAGCACCGTGGGCTCCGCGGCCCGAAGTGCCCCGGGCATCAGCAGTGCCAGCAACAGCCATGTTTTGGAAAGCGGAACTGGAATCATGGAGGGACTCTGGCAGGACGGACGGACGCTGGGAATCCAGGAATGCGGTCCGGAGGAACGGCCGTGGGCGACCCCGGAACACCGGTTCTTCCCGCTCGGCATCACGTGGGGAGCGTGATGGGGACCGGAGCGATCTTCCAGATGTCGCGACAATATTCGCGGATGGTCCGGTCGGAGGAGAAATGGCCGCTGCGGGCCACGTTCAGAATGGACATCCGGACCCAGGACCGGGCATCCCGGTACGCCAGGCCCACGCGCTCCTGGCACGCCACATAGGAGGCGTAGTCGGCCAGCAGCAGATAGGGATCATGCTGCAGCAGTCCGTCCACCAGCGGATGGAACACGTCGGGATCCTCCGGGGAGAAGAATCCGGAGCGGATCTGGTCCAGCGCCTCCCTGAGTTCCGCGTGCTCCTCACAGGCGGTGCGTGGATGGTAGCCGCGGGCGCGCAGTTCCCCGATCTCCGGAACAGTGAGGCCGAAGAGGAAGAAGTTGTCGGCACCCACCGCGTCGCGAATCTCCACGTTGGCGCCATCCAGCGTGCCGACGGTCAGGGCGCCGTTCATGGTGAACTTCATGTTTCCGGTGCCCGAGGCCTCCATGCCGGCGGTCGAGATCTGCTCAGAGACATCTGCCGCGGGGTACACGCGCTGCCCCTTCTTGACGTTGAAGTTCGGCAGGAAGACCACGCGCAGGCGGTTCCCGAGGGCCGGGTCCGTGTTCACCACTCCGGCCACGGCGGTGATGAGGCGGATCATCCGCTTGGCCATGAAGTACCCGGGCGCGGCCTTGCCTCCGAAGACAAAGGTCCGGGGCGGCACCGGCAGATCCGGATTCCGGCGCAGGCGGTTGTAGAGGGTGACGATGTGAAGGATGTTGAGATGCTGCCGCTTGTACTCGTGGATGCGCTTCACCTGGACGTCAAAAAGGGAGTCCGGGTTCAGGACCAGGCCGAGTTCCCGCTGCACCTGCACCGCGAGCGCCTCCTTTGCCGCGCGCTTCACCGCCATCCACTCCGCCTGGAATGCGGGGTCGTCGGCCAGCGCCTCCAATCGGCGCAGCGCCCCCCCGTCGCGGATCCACGAGTCGCCGATCCGGCCGGTGATCAGCGAGGAAAGCCGCGGATTGCTGAGCAGCACAAAGCGCCTCGGGGTGACGCCGTTGGTCTTGTTGCTGAACTTCTCCGGGAACAGCTCGAAGAAGTCGCGGAGCACCCCGGTCTTGAGCAACTCGGAATGCAGGCGGGCGACGCCGTTGATGGAATGGCTGCCCACGCAGGCCAGATGGGCCATGCGCACGAAACGTCCGCCGGTCTCATCCACCAGCGACAGGCGGCGCACCCGGTCGTCGTCGCCCGGAAACCGGGCGCGCACCCCGTCCAGGAAACGCCGGTTGATCTCGTAGAGGATCTCCAGGTGGCGCGGCAGCGTGGCGCCGAACAGGTCCACCGACCACCGCTCCAGCGCCTCGGGAAGCAGCGTGTGGTTGGTGTAGCCGAAGGTGCGGACCGTGATGTCCCAGGCGGCGTCCCAGGCCATGCCATGCACGTCCACCAGCAGGCGCATCAGCTCGGCGATGGCGATGGTGGGATGGGTATCGTTGAGCTGGACGGCAAATTTGTCGGCGAAGTCCCCGAGGTCCGTGCCGCACTGGCCGTGGATGCGGAGCATGTCCTGCAGCGCACAGGAGGCGAAGAAGAACTGCTGCTGCAGGCGCAGTGCCTTGCCCTGCGGCGAGTCGTCGTTCGGATACAGGACCTTGGTGATGTTCTCGGACACCATCTTCTGCATCACCGCCCCGTAGTAGTCTCCGGAATTGAAGGCCTGGAAATCGAAGGATTCCGCCGCTTCCGCCTTCCACAGGCGGAGCAGGTTCACGGTGTGGACCCGGTACCCCACCACCGGGGTGTCATAGGCGGTTCCCCGC
>JAFLEG010000004.1 GCA_017302195.1 Verrucomicrobiota bacterium | reverse complement strand
GCCGGCCCCTGCCGCCATGATCGCCGCGGCCACCGCCTACACCACGCTGATCGCGGACCTGCTCCGCTGAGCCCCTTCTCCCTTTTCACCCCGCACCTCAATCCCTGTCTCACATGAGCCCGCTCGCTGAAGCCATCATCATCCTCACTGCCAAGTACGGTCCCGTCCTGGTGAACCAACTCATTGACGTGGCGAACAAGCCCAAGCCGACCCGCGAGGAATGGGCGGCCGTGTTCAAGGAGGCGCGGGAGCTGGACTACGACCAGTCCATCCGGGACGCGGAGAAGCGCGCCGCCGGTTAGGCCTGATCCACACCGCCCGGAGCCAACCCGCCCCGCGACCACTCATGTCCGATCCGAGCCACTTCTCTTCAATCGGCTGGCTGTTGGTGTGCCTCGCGGCGATTGCCGCCGGTGCCAACCAGATCACGAGCCTGTGGCAGAAGTGGACCCGGCCGAACGGGACGGACGCGATGGCGAACGCCAACGCAGCCTTCCAGGCCAAGGGCGACTACGTCACCCGCGGGGAGTTCCAGGAACTGAAGCGGGAGGTGTCCGCAGAACTGGAAACGATCCGCCGGGAGATTGGCGAAATGGAGACGCGCATGTCCGACGCAAGCGAAGAGCGGATCCGCCGGGTGCATCAACGGCTCGACACCATCCCCGACCGCATCATCACCCAACTCTCCACCCTGGGCCTCCTCCGCCGGCCCGACCATCCATGACCCCCGCCGACCGCGAACTGATCCACGCCTGCCTGATCCGGTACCTGGCGACCAGGGGCCTGCGCTTCGGCACGCCGGTCAGCCTCCTGGTGATGATGCTCCGCAGTGCCGGGTGGCCGGACATCGAAGACGCCCAGGTGGTGGCGGAACTGGACTACATGGCGGATGCCACCAACGCCCTCGGGAAATCCCTGGTCATCTCCGTCGCCAAACTCAATCCGGCGGAATCCCGCTGGAACCTCACGGCTGCCGGCCGGGAGTACGCCCAACTCCGGGGACTCGACCGATGAAGGCTGCCCAAGAAACCGTCCGTCCGATTCTGCGCTGGCCCGGTGGCAAGCGTCGTCTGGTAAAGCGGCTGCTGCCGATGGTGCCGGAGAAGGCGGAATGCTACTGCGAAGTCTTCGCGGGCAGCGCGGCTCTGCTGCTGGCCAAGGAGCGGCATCCGGTGGAAGTGGTGAACGATCTGAATGGCGAGCTGGTGGCGCTGTTGAGGAATGCCCACTTCCACCTGCCCGCACTCCTGGAAGAGATGCGGTGGTTCGTCGCCAGCCGGAAAGACTTCCACGACTTCACCGCCCAGCCTGGTCTGACCGAGCTGCAGCGGGCCGCCCGCTTCCTCCTGCGCAACCGCATCTCCTTCGGTGGTGGGATGAAGTCCTTCGGTGTGGCGAAGCGCAAAAGCGGCGGGGTTGGCTTCGACCGCGATGACGTGGGGGATCGCCTGGAAGGAATCCGTCGGCGCTTCAACGGGGTGGTGGTGGAGAACCTTCCCTATGACCGCGTCCTCCAGAACTACGATGCACCCTCCACGTTCTTCTTTCTGGACCCGCCCTACGTCGGGGACTCGACCGGCGCCTACGACGGCTGGCAGCAGGCGGACATGGTCCAGCTCCGTGGCCGGCTGGATCGGCTGCAGGGGAAGTTCCTGCTGACGATCAACGACTCGGCAGACAACCGCCGGCTCTTTTCCGACTGCAAGGTGCAGCGGATTACGACGGGCAACCGGCTCACCAACAACCGCACCCATGCGGCGGCGACCTTCGGCGAACTGATCATCACCCGTGAATGAGCGACGCCCCCACAAAGAAACGCGGAGCGCAGTGGGCCAACTCCTACGAGGCGCAGCTCTCGGACTCGGACTTGCTCTGGCTGCACACGGCCCTGCTCTCGCGCACCCCGTCAGACAAAGCCATCCGGGCGAAGATGCCCCCGTGGAAGTCCGGACCGCGGACCGGCCAGCCGGTTTCCTTTGGCACCCTCTCCAACATCCGGGCACGCCTCGAAGCGGAGGAGTCCTACCGGGACGCGGAGCAGGCGGCAGTGGCGCTGGTGAAGGAACGCCAGGAGCGGGAACCCGGCATCTCGGAAGCGGAATTGGAGGAGTACGGCCAGCGGGTCTTCACCGAGATCACCATCCACCGGCAGGACCTGAAGGGTTTCGTCAAACTCCGCTCGGCCCGGAACAAGGCGAAGCTGGATCAGGCCAAGCTGGCGCTGTCGCAGCAGGCGGAGGCCCGGCAGCGGGAAGCGCTCGCCCTGGAGCAGGACCGGTTCCGTCGGGACACCTGCGCCCTGTTCCTGAAGTGGGCCGAGGATCAACGGGCCAAGGACATCGCCCAGGGGAGCGGTACCAATGCGGAGAAGATCGACGCCCTGGGCCAGCTCATGTTCGGCGGGGACTGGAAGACGGCATGAGCACCGGCTTCAAAGTGCGGGCCGGCCAGCGGGAGTTCGAGCGCGGTGTTCGCGCCCATCGCCTGGCGGGATTGCTGGCCCGTCGGCAGTACGGCAAGACCACCATCGCCGCCCGCATCGCCATGGAGAAGATGATGCGGACTCCCGGTCACACAGTGGTGTTCGGATCGGTGAAGCTGGATCTGGGCCGGGAGATCGTCCGGAAGGAAGCCGACGCCATGCAGAAGGCGATCCGGACCCTGGCCACTTCTGCCTCGGGCAAGACGCTCTTCGACGTGGTGGACGCCCAGGGCGGGAAGTCGGTGGCGTCGGTCAGCGCGGATGACTTCGCCGAACTCTATGAGGCGACCCGGTTGGAGTTCCGGCTGTACCACGACAAGACCACCTACTCACGGACGAAGGTGGTTGCTCTCACCCCGGCGGCCGTCGGTGAGACCGGCGACCTGATCCTGGATGAGGTGGGCCGGGTGAAGAACTTCCGGGAAGTCTGGGAAGCAGTCCGCCCCATCATCGCGAGCAACCCCGAGTTCCGGTGCATGCTCACCACCACGCCCCCGCCGGACGATTCACACTACAGCTTCGAGCTGCTGGCTCCGCCCATCGGCGAGACCTTTTCCCCGAAGCCCACCGGCAACTGGTACCGAAGCGAGCTGGGCGTTTGGGTCCTGCGCATCGACGCCTGGGATGCGTTCGCCGACGGCGTGCCCCTGTACGACGACGACACCGGTGCTGCGATTTCTCCAGACGAAGCCCGCAAGCGGGATCACGACAAGGACGCCTGGGACCGGAACTATGGGGTGCGGTTCGTGCTCGGCGGCAGCGCGGCCGTGGGGCTGCTGCAGCTCGACAGCGCCCAGCGCCGGGGCGTCAACAAATGCCGGTGCGTGGTGGTGGATGACGACGACGATTTCCGGGGCGGCCTGGATTTCCTCCTGGAGCATCTGGGCTCGGGCAACGTGGCGGTCGGCGTGGACTGGGCGACGACGGAGAAGGCCACCAGCAATCCCACCTCCCTCACGGTGATGGAACAGGAGGGGGCCAATTACATTGCCCCGCTCACGCTCGTCTGGAAGACGGCGGATCCGGACCTAGCCATCGCCCGCTTGCGCCAGGTGGTGGTGACCATCAACGGACGGCCCGGCGGGAAGCGGTGCCGGCGCGTGGCGCAGGACGCCACGTCGGAAAAGTACCACTGCGCGAATGTTCGGAAGGCCCTGGCCGCTCTGGTCCCGGTCGAAGACGTGGTGGGGAGCGAGACCATTGAACTGCCGGGCAGCGAGCCCATGACCCGGAAAGCCCACCTGGGCAACCGGCTGGTCGGGGCGTTCGACGACAACCAACTGACGATTGCCCCGGAGCGGTACCTCAAGACGGACATGCGCCTGGTCCGCCGCGACCGGGGCAGCTTCTCCACAGAGCTTGGGCCGAACGGGGAACACGGGGACACCTTCGATTCCCACAAGCTGGCCCTCCATGGCCTCACCTCCACGGCCGGGAACGCCATCGAATCCACCGACGGGATCATCATGGGGACCACGCTGGCCGGTCGGTCCTTCGTTCCCCGCCACCTCCCCGGACCCACCTGACCCTTTTCAGCATGCCCCCTAAAATGCCCCAGGACGTTTTGGCAGGTGTCAGCACCCCAGCCGGAAGGAAAACCCTCCCTATCCCGCGGCAATGCACGGCCGTTGACGGTCTCGCGGTTGGGTCCAACCCCGGTTTGGGAGTTGTCCGGCAAGGAGGTGCCCGGTGATCCCCGAATCCTCCCCTGTCCCGGACTGGCGGATGGCGGCACCGGCCGGCATGCCCCTGGCCTCGGTCGGTGCCCCGGTGCAGGCGGCCCGGAAGGCGGAGACCGCCGTCCCCGATCCGGGGTTCATCCTGCCTCTGTCGCGGGACCGATTCCTGGGGATGACGGCCCGTGGGTGGACGCCCGACCGCGTGGAGATGGTCCTGCGCTCGGCACTCTCGGGGGACCACGCCGCCCAGTGGGAGCTGTTCGACCTGATGGAGGACACCTGGCCCCGGCTCCTGAAGAACCTCGGGGAGATCAAGCGGGCGGTCTGCAAGATGTCCTGGACCGTCCTGCCCTGGGCGGAGGACGACGCCCCGCCGACCGACGATGCAAAAGCGAAGGCGGCGGCGGTATCCCGCGCTCTCTGGCAGATGCACCCAGATCCCGCGGCCGGGGAGAATGGGTTTCTCGACACGGTGTTCGATTTGCTCGACGCCTGGGGCAAAGGCACGGCCGTCGTGGAAGTGGACTGGGAAGTTCGCCAGGACCGGCTCGGGCAGATGATCGCCCCGCGGGCCACGCACTGGGTTCACCCCAACTACTACGCTTGGTCGCCGGAAGGCTGGATCGGGATGCGGGTCACGGACCGAACCGATACCGGTTGGGATCCGCACGGCACGCCGGTGGTCCGGTTCCCGGATCACAAGTTCCTGGTGGGCATTGCGCGGGCCAAGTCCGGGCATCCCCTGGGCACGGCCCTGATCCGTCCGCTCGCCTGGTGGTGGTGTGCTTCAAACTTCTCCGCGGAGTGGTGGCTCAACTTCGCCCAGCTCTTCGGCGTGCCGATCCGCTGGGCGAACTACACCCCCACTGCGGCGAATGAAACCATCGCCCGGATCCAGGCCATGCTGCAGAACATGGGCAGCGCCGCCTGGGCCGCGTTCCCCGAGGGGGTGACGCTGAACATTCTGGAAGCCGCGAAGGGTGCGGCCGGCAGCAATCCCCAGGAGGCCCTGCTCAATACCGCGGACAAGCTCTGCGATATCCTGATCCTGGGGCAGACCCTGACCACGGACGTCGGCGCCAGCGGTTCGCTGGCCCTTGGCAAGGTCCACCAGGGAGTGCGCGGGGAGATCATCAGCTCGGCCGCGGACTGGGCGGCGGGCCAGCTCACCAACCAGCTCGTCGGTTCGATCTGCGAACTCACCTGGGGGAACCGGGATCAGATGCCGGAGCTGGTGGCGGAGGAGAACCAGGTCGAGGACGCCAAGGCCAACGCCGACCGGGACAAGGTTCTGTTGGATGCCGGCGTGGCGATGCCCGCGGAATGGTTCCGGGAACGGCACGGGATCCCGCACCCGCAAGAAGGCGAGGAAGTCATCGGCGGGAAGCAGCCGGTGCCGGCCGCGTTGTTGCCGGGCACGCTACCGCCTGGCCCGCCTGGCCCGCCTGGCCTGCCCGACCCGGATCAGGAGGAGGATGAGGAGCCGGCCCAGGCAGCCAATGCCCGGCCGGAGCCGGCCGCCCAGCGGAAGCTGGCGGAACAGATCGCGGAGGATGCCACCGGCATCGAACGCAAATGGCTGGGCGGCACGCTGCCCTGGTTCCGCGCCCTGGTGGACGCGGCCCGTGATCCGAAGCTGACCGACGCGGAGTTTGAAGCGCTGCTGGTGGCGAAGGCCAAGCGGGTGCCGGAGGAGCTGGCGCCCCTGCTCGACACCGACGCCGTCCGGGAGGCGATGGAGAAGAACATGGGCGCGGCGGTGGTGAACGGTGCCGTGCGCGGCTGGCTGCAGCGCCCGGTCGGGAAGAAACGGAAATGATCACCGTCACCTTCAACGATCATGGGTTCGGGCAGCGGCTGCCGATTCTCCTGCGGCAGCTCCAGCGGCCGGCCGCTTTGCTCGCCGTCCTGGGGCGGGATGCGGCGAACCAGTACCGGACACACTTCCGGATGAAGAACCGGACGCCCAACAAGCTCGGGGGCAAGCGCACGAATTTCTGGCGCCAGGTGGCGGACAGCGTCCAGGCGCCTCGGCTGGAGAACGGGGATCAGGCGGTGGTGATATCCATCAACCATCCGGCCATCGCCCAGAAGGTCATGGGCGGGGTGATCAAACCGAAGCGGGTGAAGTTCCTCACCATCCCCGTTTCCCCGGAAGCCCACGGCCGGACGGCCCGGACCTTCGAGCATGAGACCGGACTCAAGCTGGTCTTTTTGAAAGTCGGCGACCGCAACGCCGTGCTGGCCACCCACCGTGGCGGGGGGATGCAGATCGAGTATGTCCTGACGGCATCCGTGAAGCAGGCGCCGGACCCGACGGCCGTGCCGGATCCCGATGTGGTGGCGGGCAAACTCCTGGTCCGAGCCGAGGGCTACGTGGCCCGGATCCTGGCACAGGCGACCGGGAAGAGGGGCCACCCGTGAGATTCACGCCGCAGATACCGCAGACGCCGCAGAGCCGGACGACGGGTGCCGGTACCTCCGCGCACTGTGTGCGCGGACTGATCCGATGAACGAAGAGCTTCCCATCCATGCGCGTTCCGCCAGCACCGCCCTGCGGGTGGCGGGCGGCGACGCGCCGGAGTGGATCATGTGGATGCCCGGCGGCACCCATACCATCGTCTGCAAACGGGGAACCAAGACCGTCCAGGTGACGGTGGCGGTCACCCCGGAAACGGCAGCCGTCGCTCAGCGCAACCTGGACGCCTACCGGGCGGCGGGGAAACAGCGGCCCTTCTTCGACTTCGACCACGACGAGAGCCGCGCCTCTGCCTGGCCCCAGGAATTCGCCTGGCGCGAGGATGGGGTGTGGGCCCGCGTCGAATGGTCGGCGGACGGTCGCGAGGCCGTGGTCGGCAAAACCTACCGGGCCTTCTCCCCGGCCTTCCTGACCGCCAGCGGTTCCTACCCCGGCCGCGTGGACCGGCTGCCCTTCTGCATGGGCGGTCTGGTCAATGATCCCGCCTTCACCCAGATCGAACCGTTCTGGAGCGCCAACGCGCGCGAAGATTCTCACCCCCAAAAGAAAACCATGGATCCAAAAGAAGCGGAGCTCGCCGCTCAACGAGCGCGTGTCACGGAACTCGAAGAGCAGGTTGCCACCCTCAAGGCGGCGGCCGAATCTGACGACCGCGACCAAACCATCCAGGCCAAGAACGCCGAACTCGCCGAGGCCCAGCGCAAGCTGGATGCCGCGGAGAACGCGATCAAGGCCCGCAACAAGCGCGACGCCGAGGACTGCGTCCGTGCTGCCGTCGCCCGCGGAGTCATCGCTCCCCAGGACACCGCCCTCCAGGCGCACTGGACCGGGCTGATCGAGTCGGACCCCAAGAACGCCGACCTGCTCAAGGGCATGAAGGGGGCCGCTCCGCTGCAGGCCAGCCGGATCACCCGGCCGGGGGCGGCGACCGTCCAGATCACCGCCGAGGACACCAACGATGTGCTGCGCGCCTACAACGCGGAGCGCAATCCCCGGCGCCGCGGCGAGATCTACCGCAAGGAGCTGGATCCCATCCTGGAGAAGGGCGAGCGCATCCCCTTCGAGCGCCTGCCCGAACCGTTCAAGGCGGCCAACTCCCTGGGTACCCTGGTGGGGAACATCGTGAGCCAGCGCACGCTGGCCACGCTGGTGTCCGCCCGTCCGCTCTTGCGGGATGTCGTGACGGACTTCAGCGACGAGCAGGCGCGCAAGGACCAGACCGTGTACACCCGAGCGGTGGGTCTGCCCGCCGTGGCGGACTTCGGCTCGGCCGCTGCGGATGCCGCCGCGACCGACTACCCGGTCGTGATTGATCAGTTCAAGCAGGTGCTCTTCACCTTCTCTGCGGCGGAGCAGAACTCCACGGGCCGGAACCTGGTCCGCGAGCACTCCAACGCGATGGCCATCGCCATCGGCAATCACCTGGTCGGGGCGGTGGCTGCTCTGATCACCGACGCGTTCGCGTCGGAGACCGTGGGGGCGGCGGCCAGCAAGGACTTCACGGCGATCACCACCGCGTGCAAGGCCTTGAACACCGCCGGGGCTCCGGACTTCGAGCGGTTCGCCTGGGTCAACGCGGACTTTGCCGAAGCCTTGTCCAACGACGAGGTGCTCGCCGACTTCAGCGACAAGGCCAATAGCTCCGCCTATGCCCGTTGGGTGAACGTGAAGGGCTTCAGTGCCATCACGGAATTCCCGGCGCTTCCGGCGAACGCCGTGCAACTGATCGGCTTCGCCGCTCAGCGCAACGCGCTCCTGCTGGCCACCCGCACCGCGCTGGATCCCTCCGCGCTGGTGGGTGCTGGCTACCCTGGCACCCTGCAGGTGATCACCGATCCGACCACGGGCCTGAGCGTGGTCAACAACCAGTGGGTGGATGCCGCCACGCTGGCGATCAACACGCGCATCATCGTGCTCTACGGCGTCGCCCGCGGGCTGGTCGGTGCGGGCCACAAGTTCGTCACCGCCTAACGCGGGGCCTTGGAACTCACCACATCCAACCAAGGATTCTCATGAGACGCGGAGGCAACGGATTCAAGCGGGCGAAGGGCGGGTACACCGTCGGTCGCACCACCGCCACCAAGATCGGTTTCCACGGGGCGACGCCCACGGCCCAACGGGCCGGGGCGGCGCAGGCCGTGGCCACCGACGCAGCCAGCGTGATCGTGCTGGCCAACGAGCTGCGCGCCGCCCTGGTCGAGAAGGGCGTCATCAAGGGCGCGGCCTGAACCGGTATCCACTCTAACCGATATCGAGACGCGCTGGACATAGAGATGCGTCACCGGCCAGCCAGCCTCTGAGCCGGTACCCTTTCGATGAACGCCGAACTCCCCCACAACTTCCGTCACCACCCGCCGGTGGGCGATGCCGCCCAGCGGCATCAGCGCGTCCGCCAGGCGGCAGCGGACTTCGCCCGCCTGGTCCAGGAGACCCTGCCGGAAGGCGCCGGCCGCGAGCGGGCGCTCGCCATCACCAAGATCGAGGAAGCGATGATGTGGGCCAACGCCGGCATCGCCCGCCACAACATGCCGCCGACTGCCGCGGCCTGACCCATGCCCGCCCCCACGTTCACCCAGGATGATCTGATGCTGCCTCCCCAGGAAATGGCCCAGTTGCATACCGCGCTGGCCAACCTGGGGCAGCAGGATCCCCTGGGGCGTGCCGTGGGCGAGGCGACCGACACCGTCGCCCTGTACCTGCGGGGACTCGTGGTCCCCGACTCCCAGTGGCGCCGCATGATGCGGACCCTGGTCATCTGGATGCTCTACACCCAGCTCGGGATGGTGAGCGAGGCCCAGGAGAAAGCGTACGAGGCCACGATGAAGGAACTGCGGGAGATCCGCGACGGCGAGTTCTCCCTGCCCGTGGAAGAGAATCCCGAGGAACCGGTCCCGGTCACGGGCGGCGCCTGGGGGAGCAAGGACAAGATCCTGTGAGCACCGAGCGCTTCAACTCCCTGCCGCCCGCGTCGGTCTTTCTCCGGGAAATCGTCGCCCGGATCCAGGCCCTGCACTGGGACGGTGAAGCCCTCTTCAACCGGGTGGAACTCTTCGACATCGCGGACCTGAATCAGGCGGCGCGCAAGTTGGTGATGAACCAGGATCGGATCTGCGTGGTGATTTACGCCGGGCAGCAGTTCCTCTCCGAAGTCTCGGGCAAGGAATTGCACCTCCGCACCGAGCACTCGGTCGTGTGCCTGATCGCCGACCGGTGTCTGAAGGACCGGCTCGAAGCGCAGATCGGGGGCCCAAACAACCCCGGCGTCCACGAGCTGCAGCGGCTCGTGGTGGGCGCTGTCTCTGGAGTCCTCCTGGAACCGCCGTTCGCGGTGCTCTGCATTCCCCAAGGGAGTGATCCCGTGGTGATCGCCGACGAGGGCGGGGCCATGCCGGGCCGGGCCGCCCTGGAACTGGATCTGATCGTTCGCGGTGGGGAAGTCCAAGTGCCTGCGGGCACCGTCCGATAATGTCCACGCTCTTCGGCACCATCCGCAATCCCGACCGCACGGCCTTCATGGGCCGGGTCGGTCTGGTGCCGGTGAGCACCGGCCCGGTGGGGCACGGGCCGGAGACCGTTGCCTGGGCGCCGGTAGTCGCCCAGACCAACGATGCCGGGTTCTTCACCAAGGAACTCGCGGCCGGGGACTACTGGCTGCACATCGGCAACGCGACGCGGCGGCAGATCCGCCTGGCGGACGACGCGAAGTATTATCTCCTGCAGGATTTGTTGGGGGACGGCCCCTGGGGGCCGGTGCCGCAGAACTACCTGGAGACCCCCGGCGGCATCCAGTTCATCAACGGCACCACGGGCGTCTTCTTCCCCGTGGCCCTGGTCGGGGATGAAGACGAGATCGGCTGGCGCATCTATGCCTCGGGCCAGGTGCTGCCGCCCGACTCCTACAAGGTGGTCACTGGCACCGCCTTCTTCCGGGTGGATACTGACGGCCCCTGGCATGCGCCCTTCCTCTCGGGCGACGCCGACAATCCCGCCATGAGCTTTGGGCCCGCCGATGCCCAGATCAGCGGCGGCAATTTCCGAATCGCGGGCGGCCGCTGGCAGCTCCGCAACGTCACCACCGGTCAGTTCCACACCTTCTTCGTCATCGGCCTGCCGGGCGAAGAGTCCTGGGCCATCGGCCCCGGCATCACACCATGAACATCCGCACCCTCTCATTCCTCGCCATCGTCGCCTACCTGGTGGCCGCCGCCTACGCGCGCGGCGCGGAGTTGTACCCGTCCGTTGCCAATGGCGTCACCGTGGATCCGGCGACGGGCGCCCTGAAGCGGCCGGCCAACTTCTTCCTCATCAACCGGGACCTGATCGTTGAGGCCATCGGGACCAACGAATTCGGGATCCCGCCCGACACCCTCATCATCCGGCCGGTACTCACCAACGCCACCGTCGGGGGGACGTTCACGCTGCAGCCGGGGGCGGCGATCATTGGGCGGGTCATCACCATCGAAGGGGACCCCAACACCCTGAGCAGCTCCAACGCGATCACCAAGGGCTACGTGGACCAGGTGACGAGCGTCATGTTCACCGCGTTGGATCAGCGGACCACCCTCTACGTCACCAACCTCGCTCAGCTCCGGGCCGTGTCCGCCCTGAGCCTGGACCGGTACCGCCCGGCCGAAGTGCTTGAGGACACCGGAGGCGACAAGGCCAAGGGCCGCTGGATCTGGCACCCGTTCCTGGTGGCGGGCGAGACGGCGCAGATCGTCCGACCGAACAGCCTGGGCGTTCTGGATGCCGGTCGGTGGATCAAGATGGATCCGCACAACGCCGTTCTTTCCGGGAACACCGTTGTGCCGTCCGGGGCTTCGCTGGACGTGGCAAGCGGCGGGACCGTCAACGTCGCTTCGGGCGCCACGCTCAGCGCCACCAAGGTGACGGTCACCGGCACACCCACGGCCGGAACCGACGCGGTCAATAAGTCCTATACCGACCTGCAGGACCTCCTGGGCAAACTCTACACCGACCAAGTGAAGACGCGGATCGTCGCCAACCTGGCCGCACTGCGGGCGCTCCCGATCAGCACCGAGGACTACATGCTCGCGGAGGTGCTCTTCAGCACGTCGGGCGACGGAAGCTCCGGCACCTGGTTCTGGGATCCGGACTCTTTGGGCACCACCAACTTCGTTTGTGTCACCTCCACTTCCGGCGATCCCGGCCGCTGGTTCAAACGCTGAACTCTTTCTCCCATGCGCTCCCTTCGTATCACCTCCCTCGCCTTGGCGGCCGTCGCCAGCATCGCAGGCGCCTTCGCCCAACAGAACACCGGCCGTGTCCTGCCCACGGTCACTGAGATGCTGCTGATCCCGCCGGCACGCCTCGCGTCCACCACGGTCGGCGAGTCCACCAACTGGCTCGCCTGGGTGCAGACCACCGGCGACACCAGCCCCGGCACCGGCACCCGCTACTGGCGCTGGGATGAGGCCAGCACCGAGCCGACCAACACCCTCGCCAACGCTGGTCCGTTGGCGTGGCCCGGCCGGCCGCACCAGGGCCGGTGGTATTCGGTGGGTGCCGTCCTGAAAGGGGCCACGGCAAGCCGCGTGATGGGCACAGACGGCGCCGGGGTACCGGTCGCCACCAGCACGCCCACGTCCGCGTTGAGCTTGCTGGACGGCGGCACGGCTCCATTCGAAGCCCGGATAGTTGCCCTGCAGGCGGGCTTGGCCACGAAGGTTTCGGCCGGGGATCTCCCCGTGAACGTCACCGACTTCGTTGGCGTGGACTTCACCGACACCAACGATGACACCGACGGGATCAACGCCGCGGTCCTCTTCGCCAAGACCTTCGGCCGCGAACTCAACTTTCCCGACGGCCTGTGCCGCGTCCGGCCCGATGGAGTGAATCTGGAGGACGTGACGCTCCGGTGTGGTGCCACCATTTTCGAGTCCACCGCCCATCCCACGGGCAACTTCGGCGGCGCAGATCTGGTCTGGGGCCTCTTCAACATCACCGGCAAGGTGGTGATCTACGGCAACGGCTTCACCGTCTTCAACGGCCGCCGGGATGACGGCACCTACAGCACGTCGGAGACCTACCGCCTGGCCGCCCTCAAATCCAACGGTGGCAGCTCCCTGATCGTGGACGGCTGCATCTTCCGCGACTGGGTCCACCAGTCCATCTACCTGCGGAACATGGATGTCGCCGAGATCCGCAACAACATCTTCGACGACACCCACCAGGATCTGCGGACTTTCCGGGTGAAGCGCCTGTACGTTCACCACAACACCTTCCTCAACAAACGCTTCATCACCACGGGGGTGAGCGCCTCGGCCAACAACCTGGATGGTGCCGATGTGATGGCGTACGAGAACAACTACCACGGCCTGGCCTATTCCTCGGTTCCCCAGGCGAGCGAGGTTTACGCGTCCTGGTGCCAGTTCTTCACCTGCTTCGGCGCAAGGGTCACCGGCAACTACTTCGAGGGATTCACCGCCGACACCACCACGGCAAACATCAACGTGATGGCCTACGATTCGAGCTGGGGTTACGTGGGCCAGAACATCCTGGCGAGCCAGCACAACGCCACCACCTTCATCCTCCTGGAGGGCACCTGCAACGCGGTGGTGGATGCCAACGTCGGGGCGGGGCGGAAAACGAAGTACATGCCCTTTGCCTACGCTTCCACCCGGAGCCGTTCGGGCAATCTGGTCACCGTCACCACCACCACGCCCCACGGCTTCACCACGGGGATGCAGCTCACCGTCTCTGGGTTTTCCGATGCCACCTACAATGGCTCCGTGACGGTGGCGAATATCCTCAGCGCCACCGTCTTCACCTATACCCTCAACGGGACAGACCTGGGAACCACCGCGGACGCTGGCGGGCTGATCAACTGTGCGCGCACCTACACGGGCTTCGGCATCTACGCGATTGAGGCCAACATCGTTGGCAACTACCGCTTCCCCGGTGCCCTCGAATGGCGCGAGCCCGGCTCCCAGTTGCGCTCCCGCACCGAGGCCATGGGCCTGATGCTTCGGGCGAACATCCTCCTGGGGTTCCACACCGGGATCTGGGTGGGAGCCAGCGACACCGACATCGTCGAGAATCGGATCACGGGGTCGGAACTCACCGCCCTGCGGCTGGGCGCGCGGCTCACCTCCTGGCCTGGTTTGAACACCCTCAATCCCACCATCCATCGGTGCCGGAATATCCGGGTGCTCAACAATTACCTCTCCTACAACCGCGGCAATGCCATCCGCTTGGCTGCGGTGTTTGGATTGGAAGTGCGGGGGAACACCTGCGCTGGGAATGAGAACGACGCCATCACCATGGACATGCCGAGCAGCAACTCGGGCACCGTCCTGGCGGGAACCACCACCACCTCAATCAATATCTCGACCAGTCTGGGGACTTCGGACCGGTCCTTCTACTCCGTCTATTTCCCGGACACCGACCAGGTCGCCTACATCAAGTCGAACACCTCGGGCAACCTGGTCCCGATGACCGCTCTGGCCGTGGCCCCAAGCACTGGCCACCGCTACGTGATCAGCTACGGGGTCGGGGACAACTACGAGTTCATCAAGAACCGGTTCTTTGACGAGGCCAGCATTGAGGGGATGAACGGCATTGTGAGCTACAACCCGACGCAGCAGATCGGGCCCGGCGGCACCAACTTCTTCGCCATCGAGACCCGCGAGCGGCAGCTCTTCCAAGTGGGTCGCCGCTTCACCCTCGTCGGTGCCTTGGACACAGCCGCCAATCTGACCGCTCGCGTCGCCTGGGTGGATCCGGTGTTTGCTGACCGCGTCTGGTGTGAGCCCACCTCGCCCACGGCCGGCACCTTCCGGACCACGGCTGGCGGCCCGGTCAAGTCCGGCACCGGCACGGTGTCGTTCACCGACGGCGCCTCCCCGCCGCTGCAATGGGAATCCCGCTCTCTGCTGACCGGATCCGGCACCCTGTTCTCCGAGCAGCTCGACAACTCCCGCTGGATCGGGGTCGCGGGCAACTGGGGAATGATCGGCTACGTGGAGAGCAACACGGCAGCCCGCATGCCGGCCGGGTACCGCACCAGCTTTTCTGGGCAGTCGTTCCTCTACGTCCTGGCGGACGTCACCTTCGTGCCGGTCCAAAACTCCGCGTTCAAGATCTTCGACACGCCGGCGCGGTGCAATTTCGACGACAACCTGACCTTCGGGAACACCGACGCGACGCCGTACAGCATTGACCTGGCCACGGCCCCGAACGCCCTCCCGAAGCTGGCCGGCGCCACCCCGACCATCGGCCGCTACAAGTTCTACCGCCTGGCCAACACCACCAGCACGACCATCACGGCCCTGCCTGGGGCGACGCCCGGCTACAGTTGCGTGATTCAGGGCGACGGGTTCACCACCTTCGATCTGTCCGGGACCACGCTCAAAGGCAACGCCGGGTCGGACAAGGCGGTCTCCGTCAATGCCTACGCCCACATCTTCGTCGGGAACGGCACCGTCTCAGTCGTCGTCGCCGAGTCCCCGTAAACCCCTGTTTCAACCTCAACGGATAACATCTCATGCCTGCACTTCCTACCCCCGGCCTTCAGGCCGCAAAGCGCGCCACCACTGGGCGCCTCTACTTCAAACCCACGCCCGCGGGCGGACCGGCTACCGCGTCCGAGATTGACCTGGGCAACGTGGTGAAGTGGAAGCGCAACGACCGCACGGAAACGCTCGATCATCTCGCCAGCGTCAACGGCGTCCGGATGGTCGATGACACCATCGTGCACACCCTGGGCTTCGGCTACGTGTTCACTTTGGACGAATACACGACCATCGTGCTGGAGCTGCTTCAGAAGGCGGCACCCGGCGCGCTCCAACCGACAGCCTCTGCCGCGGCCGGCACCGATGTCACCCTCGTGGACGTGGTACTGGGGCGGAGCTATCCCATCGGACCGGAAGTGGGCGTGAAAGTCAGCGCTGTGAAGGTCGGAGCGGTGGCCAAGAATTCCTGGTCCTTCAACAAGGATACCGGTCGGTTGACCATTCTGGCGGGCGGGGACATCGCGGCCAACGACGACGTGATCGTCACCTATGAAGCGGCCGGCGCTTCCTTCACCCGGCACGCCTCCGGGGTCGAGCCCTCCCGCGAGGGGACCTTCGTCTTCGTGGAGACAGACCAGCTCTCCACCACGCCGCGGGCCATCCACCGCTGGGCGGGAGTCATGTGGGTGAACGGGGATGCAGAACAGACCATGGATGCATTCGGAACCCTGGAACTCAACTGCACCTGCCGCACCGCCCCGACGGTGGACGAACGGCAGAACTGACGGCGGCTGGAACCCTTCGCTTCGCCATGAATCCACTTCCTGTCCTGAGCCCCGAGAAGACCGTTCGCCTGAGCAGCGGCACGCATGTCACCGTGCGGGAAATGGCCTGGCCAAAGGCCCGGCTGTTCCTCGGCACCTTCGGCGCCTTGGGCAACCGCCTGGGCGACGCCATCCGGCCGGCTGCCGGCGCCGCCACCTTGGCCGCCGTCGGGGCAAGCATCCTCACCCAGTTGCCGGCCCTGATCGCCGACAGCGCGGCGCTGAGCGAGCAACTGGTGAATGGCTGCGTCCCGGAGATCGCTGCCGGGCGGGTGCAGGTCGAAGAGCTGCCCGCGTCCGATTTCATGCGCCTCCTGGACGCCTCCCTGGAGGTGACCTTCAACGAGGACATCGTGCGCCTGGGAAACTCAGTGGCCGGTCGCGTCGCCCGAGTGATGGGGCCGGCTACACCACCGACGAACTCCTCGCCCGACGCCTCGACACCCTCGTCGCCTGCGGTTGGTCCTACGGGGACCTGACGCAGCTCACCCACCGGCAGTTGCTGCTCTTCGAGCGGGCGGCCGGCGACCGACTGAAGGCTCAGGCTGACGCCGTGAAACAGCGCCGACGCCGCGCATGAACACCGCCACCCAGGGACTGGACATCGTCATCGGTGCCCGCACGCAGCAAGCCAATGTGGCGCTGCAGGCCCTGCAAGGCTTTCTGCAGGGCATCGGGATGGCAGCGGCCAACTTTGCCGGCCGCGCCGCCCGCGCCCTGGCGGGGCTCACGGTCGAAGCCCTGCACACCGCCGACGAAATGGGCAAGCTCGCCCAGAAGGCGGGCGTCGCCGTGGAAAAATTCTCGGCCGTCGCCTACGCGGCCAAGCTCTCCGACGTTTCCCTGGGAACGCTGCAGACCGGGTTCAAGGGGCTGAGCCAATGGATGGAGCGCAACGGCCAGGTGAGCAGGGACGTCCTGGAGGTGATGCTGGAGCAGTCCGACCGTCTGGCCGGGATGGCGGATGGCGCGGCCAAAACGACGCTCGCGATGGAGCTGTTCGGCCGGGCGGGTCAGGAGATGATCCCGCTGCTGAACCAGGGCGCGGATGCGATCCGGGAACAGATGGAAGAGGCGAAGCGCTTCGGACTGGTGGTCCGGGCCGATGCCGCCCGAAGTGCCGAGATCTTCAACGACCGGCTTACCACCATGCGCTCCCGGCTGGAGGGTGTTTCCCTGCAGCTCGCCGAGAAGGTCCTCCCTCAACTGGGCAGGCTGACGGACATCATGATGGCCACCGCGGATGCGGGTGGCCCCATCGTGGAGTTGTTGAAGTCGGTGACAGAATTCCTGGCGTCCCAGTTCGTGCTGCAGATCGAGCGGGCGTCCACCGCGATCACCCTCGCCTCGGGCGCCGTCCAGGGCTTCTTCACGGCACTGCAGGAGGGTAAGTCCCTGGGCGAAGCCTTCACCCAAATGCAGGTCCAGGCGGCCCTGACCTTTTCGACGTTCAGCAGCCAGATGGCGAAGTACCGCAAGGACCGGGAGGGCGCCAACGATGAGGAGAAGAAAGCGGGAGATGGCGTGCCCAAGCTGGCCACTGCCTACGACACCCTGGCACAGAGCCTGAAGGGCATGGCGCTGATCGCGTCCACGTCCACGGGCGAAACCCGGCTGGTGGCGTTACACAAGGAGCTGGAACTGCTGGACCAGATGACCTCCCAGGTTGGCCCCGCGACCCAGGTCGCCGCCGACGGGATGATGCGTTACACGGAGGAAGGCCTCAAAAATGCGCAGCGCCTGCTGGAGCTGGAACAGGAACGCGCGGCCGTGAACCAGGAAATTGACCGCACCCTGGAAGACATGGCCGCGCAGGCTCAGGCGCGGCAGCAGGCCCTCTTTGACGCCAGCTTCGCCGGGCAGTTGAAGGCGAACATCGACGCCATGGGCACCGCGATGCAGCGGCTCGCCAACTTCGCCACGAACGTGGTGGTGGGTGCCATGCAGGGACTCTCGGGCGCACTAACCGAGGTCATCATGGGCACCAAGACTGCCGGACAGGCGTTCGCCCAATTCGGCACCAGCCTCCTGACCAACTTCATCGCTTCGGTGCTGGAGATGATCCTGATCGCCAAGGTGGCGATCCCGCTCCTCACCTACCTCGGCATTCTCTCGGGCGGCGCCACCGCTGGCACCGGGCTGGGGGTGACGCTGGCAGCAATTGGTGCCGGTGGGGCCGCCATCAGCGGCATGATGGCCACCGCCGCCTCGGGCGGTCTGGCCGTGGGGCCCGGATCCGGCACCAGCGACAGCCTGCTTGCCCGGATTTCCGCCGGGGAATTCATCATGACGGCCGCCGCCACCCAGTCCATCGGTGCGGAGAATCTGGCCGAAGCGAATCGCACCGGTCGCCTGTCCTCGGATGACGGCGTGGTTCTGAACCTGGCCATCGTCGCCTCGCCCCAGGCGGGCGAAGACTTCCTGCGGAGCCAGGAGGGCCAGAAGATCCTGGTGGACACGATCCGCGGCGAGGTGGGGCGCTACTCATGATCGCGACCACCTTCGCCGGGCAGGCGGTGCGCATCCTGCAAGCGCCGCCCAACTGGGCGGAGCGGGTTCAGTCGTCCCACGAGCTGGTGCTGGGATCTGCAGCCAGCCTGAGCAACCGCGAGGGACGCCGGCCGCACGCCGCCGCGCTCCGTTCCTCCATCAGCTTCCATGCTCTGGGTAAGGACGCCTCCCTCCGGGCGCTGCACGCCGCCCTGCGCGGGCTGGGCAAGGAACCGGTGCTGTGCCCCTTCTGGCCGGCCGCAAGGTCCTGGGCCCAGCGGGCTGCGGCACCGATACAAGGCGGGCTGAACCTGGTTTGGACGGAGGACTGGGCCACATGGGACCTCTACACCACGGTGGAGCCTGGCTGGCCCGCGGCCGGAGACAACTGGGCGCCGGTGCTCTGGGGCGTTCTCGGCGACCGGGGCGACCAGGCCGGCCTGTCCTGGTACAACTCCCGGCTGGCAGATCTGACGCTCTCCGTCACGGAGGACGGCCCTGCGGAATACGCTCTCACGCCGGCCGCCGGCACCGTCACGGCAGGGCCGCTGCCGCCCGCCGGCTGGGTCACCGCACCCCGGCTGCTGCCCTTCGTCCCGCACTTCGAACGTCTTTCAGAATCCATCTCCTTGCGGATCGACCGCCAGGACGTCGGGTTCCGCCGCCAGCGGCCCGCGGAGTTCTATCCCCAGGCGGCCGTCCGGATCCAGGAGCTGGGCTACCAGCTCCGCTCTGCATCCCAGGCGGCCGCCCTGATGGCCTTCCTGCGCGACTACGCGGGCCGTGGCTCGGCCTTCTGGGCACCGAGCTGGGTATCGGCCGCGGTGCTCACCGCCGCCGTTTCTTCTGGAGATACGGTCCTGCAGGTGGCGGACACCGCGGGCGTCCTGGCGGGGGACTACCTCGCCCTGATCCATGACGGCCAGACCATCGGCCGCCGGGTCACGGCCGTGGGCTCCGGTACCGTGACCCTGAGCGCGGCCGTGGGGGTAGATCTGCCAAAGGCCGCCCTGGTGTCCCACCTGATCCTCGGCCGGCTGGACCGCCCGGCGCTCTCCTTGGACTGGACGCACGGGGCCTTGGCAGAGACCAGCCTCCGGATCCGGGAACTGCCGACGGAGTATGTTCCTGGAGCGGATGAGACAGTGGGCACCACGCTCGGCCAGCTCCCGGAGCGCTGCTATCTGTACGACTTCACCCGCGACCACGGCGGCACCCTGCTGCATGACCGTTACACCTCCCACGAATCGGACGTCACCTACGGCGGGCACACCTGGGTGAGCGCTCCGATATCGCACGGGGCCATCGAGCATGGCATGGCCCTGGACTCTGGGCGCATCGAGCTCCGCAGCCAGGTCTTTGACGGAAACCCGCTCGTGGCCCTGGCCACCCTCCGGACCGAGGTGCCGGTGCGGCTCACCATGATGGCAGGGGATGTCGCGGCCGGCGTCGCCACCGGGGTCCAGATCCTGGCGGCCGGGGAGGTGGACAAGGCGGCCCTGCGGGGTGAGCGGATCACCGGCTACCTGAGCCCCGGCGGCCGGCTCCTCTCCCAACAGGCCCCCCGCTTTGAGGTGGGACCGTCCTGCAATCATGCCCTGTTCTCCGTCGGGTGCGGCCTGGTCCGGGCATCCTGGCAACACACCGCCCTGATCAATGGTGCCCCGACCGCGGCCTATCCATTCTCCGTCGCCCTGGACGGCCTGGCCCGAACCACGGGACCGACGCCCACCTGGTTCGCGGACTGGTTCGCCCACGGCGTTCTCGAGATCGGCACCACAGGCGCGGCCGGTTGGCAGCGGCGATGGATTCTGACCAGCACCGCGCCCGTCTCCGGAGCGCTCACGGTGCAACTCCACAAGCCCTTGGATCCGCTCCCGGCGGACAACGCCGCGGTGGTGCTTTATCCGGGTTGCGACCTCACGGAGGCCACCTGCAGGGCGTACCACGCCAGCACCAATCCGCGGGGCAAATTCGACAACTTCGCGGCCTTCGGCGGGCACCCGCAGGTGCCGGCCAGCAACCCGTCCCTCGTGAAACTCAGCTCCAGCCTTGGAGGCGGAAAGAAATGAACTCACTGCCTGAGATCGCCGGCCGTTGGCTGGGCACACCCTTCGCCAGCAACGCATGCGTCCCCGGCCCCACGGGCGGGGTGAGCTGCCAGGGCCTGGCCGGAGCCATCTACGTCGAGCTGGGTGTCTTCTCTCCCGACGTCGAGATCCCGGTCGGGCGCATGACCCGCGGTCGCTTCTCGAGGCAATCCGAGATCCTGCCATGGATCGCCTCCCGTCCGGAGTTTTTGAAACTCCCGCTGGACGCGGCGGCCGAGCCCGGCCAGCTCCTGGGCTTTCAGATCGGGCATTGCCTGAATCACCTCGGCGTGGTGGTGGACGGCACCCAGTTCGTTCACTGCCTCGAAGGTCCGGGCGTCATGCTCTCTTCATTGGAGGACGCCACCTGGATGCCGCGCCTGGCTGGCCGCTGGGCACCCTTGGGAGGACGCGCGTGAAGGGCGGAGCCAATCTCCCGGCCGAGGACCCGACGGCCGCCAACCTGGATCCGGATGAGCTGTCCTCCAACCAGGAGGCGACGCCGGTCCCCTGGGGCTGCGGGGAGTTCAAGGTCCCGGCCAAGTGGATCACCGGCGTCCTGGATCAGGAGGCCCGCGAGGCGCCTGCGGCAAGGCCCGGCAAGAAATGAACCGCACGCGGCTCCAGATCCCCTTCGAAGTGAAGCCCCACGCCGTGGACCGCTTCATGCAGCGCTCCGGCGCTTCGGATCGGGAGCGTGCCGCGGCCACGCTCCGGAAGTTCGCCGCGCTGGCGATGCCCTGGAGCCGGGCGAAAAACCAGTGGCATCACAACGGCTGGATCCTGGTGATCCGCCGCCGGGCGATTCTCACCGTCTATCGACTCTGACCTATGGGAGCTGGAGGAAAAGGCGCCGGCGCCGCCGGCAAGGTTCACGACTACTACGCCAGCTTCGGTGCGGTGCTTTGCGCCGGGCCGGTGGACGGCCTGGCCGGCATCGTCTTTGACGGCCGCCTGATCTGGCCCAAGGCGGACAACTGGAAGACGGGCACCAGCTATGCCCTGAACGCCCTGGCTGCCCTGAACGGCATGGTGTGGCGTTCGACGGCCGCCGCGAACACCACCGAGCCCGGCACGCCGGGCAGCACCTGGCGCCGGTACGTCCTGCTGCGGAGCACCAGCACCAACCCCCAATCCATCAGCATCGAAGGCTACGGCCAGGGGTATCTGTACTGGGGCACCGCCGACCAGACGCTCGACGCCTCCGGGGAAGCACTCCTGGCGGCCGGCGGGCATCCCGCCTACCGCCGCCAAGCCCTCTTCGTGGGGAAGCGGTTCCTCTGCGGTCGGGAGCGCACGTCGTTGCCCAACCTGGAGTTCATCGTGATGCGATACCCACGCCAGAGCGTGATCTACGGCACGCCGGTGGTCTCCGGCAGCCTGGTGGCCGGCCACTGGTACGAGGTGCGGGGATCCGGATCCGCGTCGCACGGCGGCACCAACTACGCCGCCGGAAACCTGTTACTGGCCACGGGCACGACGTGGACCACGGTCTCGGGCGCCCCGGCCGTCCACGAGGTGGGCATGGACGCCGACTGGCAGGTCAATCCATTCGCCGCACTGGCGGAGTATCTTACCGACGACACCTTCGGCCTGGGCCTGCCTTCCTCTTCGCTGGTTGCAGCGAGCTGGGAGACGGCGGCCGCCGCGGCGCGGACCAACGCCGCCGCCCTGTACCTGTCCCCGCTGGTGATGAAGGCGGAGGACGGCCGCGCCTTCATCCAACGGATCCTGGATCATGTGGATGGCTGGTTGCGGTGGACGGCGGATGGGCAGATTGAAGCGGGCCTCTGGTCTCACGCCGTGGCCCCGCCTGCGTGGACGGCCGCCAACACAATCGACTACCACGACCTGGTCGAGCCCGCGGTGCTGGATCCGATTGCCTGGCAGGAAACCACCAACGTCACGGTGGTGCAGTACTCCGACCGGGAACGTTCCTACAAGACGCGGCCGGCCCGCGTGGCCAACGCCTGGAACCGGCAGGGCACGGGCTCGCCCCGGATCCGCACCCTGGACCGGCCCTACATCCTGCGCGGTGCCCAGGCGTTCGCGGTGGCCACCGAGGACGCCAAGCTGGCCGGCCAGCCCTACCACGAAGGCACGCTGGTGGTCCGGGCGGAGAAAGCCGAGGCAATCGTCCCCGGCACACTCTTCCGGCTCACCCACGACGCCGTGGGCCTCAGCATCGCCTGCCGGTGCGTGGGCAAGTCCTTGGCCGCGCCGCCGGCCGGGACGGTCACCCTGCGTTACCAGACCGAGCGCGGCCTCTCCGTGCTGCCCTACGTGGCCACCACGCCCCAGGGCATCCTGGATGCGCCCCCGCGGCCGTCCCGGATCGCAGATCTGGAGATCCTGC
>JAFLEG010000398.1 GCA_017302195.1 Verrucomicrobiota bacterium | reverse complement strand
GATGCCACCTCATCCCGCGCATCCAGCATCACCAACCGTTCGGCCCCTCGCGCCGGCCTGGCAGCGTTGCCCCGCTTCCAACCCTCCCGCTCCAGCAGCACCAGAAATTCCGGAAGGCCCGACGTGGTCGCAACTGGAAAGCCGTACGGCAACCCGGTGCGCCAAGTCCCGAGCAACCGGTGCGGCGGCGCGGTGAGGTTGGTGGTGGCGGCGTAGGCCGTGCTGACGATTCGGAGGCGGCTGCCATCCGGTAGCCTTGCCGTCGGCGCTCGTGGCGGCCGGCCGATCGCCGCCCGGATCAGGAGCAGCATCAGGACCAGGAAGGCCACTCCGAGGAACCACCCGATGGGGACCGTGAATCTCTTGGACATGAGGTGGAGGGGTGCCGGCCTGCGGATTGAATCCCGGGCACGATGGGTGCGCTGAGCCGAAATGCGAGCCCCCTGCGGCAGATCGGCTGCGGAGATCGCTTTCCGATTCGGGAGGGTCACCGCTCCACGGCGGAGTCGCGATCGGGATCTCGGAGACCCCGGTGGAGTTCCCCTGGCCCTGGCTCGGTTTCCTTTGCGCCCGTCGTGTCCTTCGCGTGAGGAACCTCCGGTGGGGGAAACAGCTCCCATGCCGCCGACAACCACGGGAGGCAACCGCACCTACCGGCTGGGCGCGTTCAATCCGGCGGCCTATGCGATGTGGGAGCCGGAGATCCAGAATTACGGCGGCGTCTGGGGGCCGAACCCCGGCCACGACGCCAGCCAGTATCCCAACGAGGACGAGGGCGTCGGGCGCCGACACAAGAAGGGGGCGGTCATCACCGGCTTCAGCGGACAGGTCCACTTCATCCGTTTCGAGGATTTCCAGCGCGAACAGCGCTTCAACAAACCGGGACTGCTGTGGTGCGTCCCGGGAAGTCCCAATGGTCAGTAAGCCCGCTGCCCCCAGACTGGGCGCATCGGGATTACTTGCGGCCGGACGATTCTGACAGAGCACACGGAAGTCGTGTCCCTGGAACGTCCCTGCATCCCTGCATTCTTCTCTGCGTCTCGGCGCCTCTGCGGTGCCATTCGCTTCGAGGTGAGGGTCAGCGCCCCTCGTCGCAGAGGCGGCTCTGCTCCAGAAACTGAAGGCTGCGCCGGGCCGCCTCCAACGGGTCGGTGGCGCATTCGTCCAGCTCCACCACAAGGTCGGCGGTGGCGGGAGCGGCCCGGAGCACGGACGAAAGGTCCACCACGCCATCGCCCAGGGCAGTCATGGGCTGTCCGTGGACGGCCGGACCGTCCTTGAGGTGCAGCAGGGCCACCCGCGCCCCGAGATCCTGGATCGCCCGCACCGGATCCAGCCCCGCGGTCCGGGCCCAATAGACGTCCAGCTCGAAGCAGATCTCCGCGGGCAGCACCCGATGCAGCAATTGATAGGGATATTCGCCTTCGATGGGCTCGCATTCCCACCAATGGGTGTGCAGTCCGAACTGCAGTCCGTGGTCCTGCGCCACCCGTGCGGCATCGGCATAGCGGTCTGCCAGCCGGCGATAGCCCTCCAGGGACCCGCACTCCGGATCCCGCGGCCATCCGTGCCAGATGAGACGGGTGGCGCCGAGGGCTGCCGCTGCGTCCAGGACCCGGGCCTGGGAGTCTCCCAGGGGCAGTTCCTCGTGGACGGCGGTCACCGCAAGTCCGTGATCCCGCAACATCCCGCCAAACTCCCGTGCGGTGAGCCCCGGCGGCAGGGGCGCCGTCTCGACCGACCGATACCCCGCCTCATGAACCCGGCGCAGTGTCCCCGCCGCATCCTGCGCCAGCGCCTGCCGGACCGTGTAGAGTTGTAGGGCGATGGTTCTCACCGGGTGAATTCGAAATCGGCAACGTCATGGCGCCGCGGCGAGGCTGAGCAACGCACGGCCTTGGCGTTGTCGCGGCGACTGCCGGACAGTGACTCAATGCCCCGGGAAATCCCACCCGCATTCCCCCGCAGTTCACCGCCTTCAGAGCCAAGCCCGGTGGTCTCCGGTCATTCCACGGGGCCGTGTTCCTGAACCGGGAACATGATCGCAGACACTCCTGTCTCCTCCCGAACTCGCCGCTTGGAATGGCAGTCCGCCGGACTAGACTTCCCCCATGGGTTCCATCCTCGACGATCCGAAGGTGCGTCAGGCGATTTATCCGATGTCCGTGGCGTTTTACCATCAGGCGGGCGAACTCGGGCTGATCGGGGAGGATGTCGAGTTGTTGGAGGGAAATCTCGTCCGGAAAATGTCCAAGTCCCCTGTCCATTCCTGGCTGGTCCAGGTGCTGCTCCAGTGCCTGCAGCAGTCGTTGCCCTCTGGGTATTGCGTTCGCAAGGAAGATCCCCTGACCTTCCCCCGGTCGGAGCCCGAGCCGGACCTGGCGGTGGTGCGCGGTTCCCTGAATGAGTTTCGACAGGCCCATCCCACCACCGCGGAACTGGTGATTGAAGTCGCGGTCTCGACCGTGGAAGTGGACCGCCAAAAGGCCGGCATCTACGCCGCCGCAGGCGTCACCGAATACTGGCTGTTGATCCCGGATGCCCGCTGCATCGAGGTGTACCGTGAGCCGACGGCGGACGGCTACCGTCAGCGCCGGGTTGTCTCCGGTCCGGTCCCACTGGAGTCCACCGCCCTCGCCGGGTTCCGCGTGGCGCTTCCGGAACTCTTTCCGGAGCCCGCCGTCTGAGCCGTCGCCATTCCATAAAAGCCAGAGCACTGGCACCGCAGAGTCGCAGAGACACGGAGGGAGACGCCGAATTCATGGGGGCAGCACCGATCACCAAACCGTGATTCCGCCTCCCCACTTCGCGTTTATTGGCGTTCATTGGCAGCCATTCGCGGTCCACCCTCCCGGCCCCAGGAATCGGATTGAAGCCGGACCGGACGGCGCCTTGGCCGACCGGAAGACGTTCCTCATCTCAATCCACCCGTTCGAAGGACGGGTCAGATTCTCCCGGTGACCCCCTCACGCCCAAGCCTGCGCGGGGCGGGTCGTTGCGGACGGGATTCACCTGCCGCAACACTCTCCGCATCGTCGCGTCTCTGAGGTGCCAGCCTCCTCCCATGCCCGACAGTCTCCCGGGAGGAATCGCTTGCGCAGGTCGGACGCCTGGCCCATACCAACGCCCGCGTTTCCGTGGGTTCGACGACCGTGCCGGTGTGGCGAAATGGCAGACGCGATAGACTCAAAATCTGTTGCCCGCAAGGGCGTGGGGGTTCGAGTCCCTCCACCGGCACCAACGCCATCAACGACTTACAAGAACGAATGGCGAATTGATTACGGTTTGGTTACCGTAGCCGGCGTGAAAGCTCGTTCCCGTCCCTCGGCAGATTCCGCCCGAACCGCCGCTCCCAGGTCCAAGCCGGTGCTCGTTCGCGTCGCCGGCATCGAGGCGCGCATCTACGCGAATCCGGTCCGGACTGGCGGCAAGGTCTATCCCAGCTTCCTGTGCAAGTGGCCAGATCCCGTGGCCGGGCGCCAGGCGGTCAAACGGTTCGCCAGCCTCAAGGAGGCCAGGGACCACGCCGAGGAGAAGTGCCGGCTGATCGCCAACGGCCAGGCGAGCGCCGCCACCATCACCAATGAGGACTTCGCCCGCTTCGGAGAAGCCCAGCAGGTGCTTCGCCCGCTCGGGACCGAGGTTCACCTCGCCGCCCGCGCCTACGCCGAGGCCGTGAAGGAACTCCCGGAAGGCACCACCCTGATCGAGGCCGTCCGCTACTTCGCCGCCCGCCATCCGTCTGCCGGCGCCCGGAAGCTGGTGCCCGAGGTGGTCGAGGAGTACGTCGCCGACCGGGTGGCCGCGGGCGTCAGCGACATCCACGAACGGGATCTCCGCGTGCGTCTGGCCCGGTTCGGGGAGGCCTTCCAGGTGCCGATCACCTCCCTGACCCCTGCCTTGGTGAACGACTACCTCAAGGCGCTCACCAACGTCATGACCGGCAAGCCGGCATCCAACCGGACCCGCGCCAACCACCGTGCGCTGATCGTCAGCCTGTTCAATTTCGCCCGGATGCAGCGCTACGTCAGCCGCGACCATGCCGAGGAGATTGCTGAGGTTCCCAAGCCCAAGTATTTGTCCGGACGGGTCGAGGTTTACACTGCGGCGGAGTTTTCCCGGCTCCTCCTCGCCGCTGACGAGGACCTGCGCCCAGCACTCGCCATCGCCGGGTTGGCCGGCCTGAGGGTGGCCGAGATTAGCCGGTTGGACTGGCGGGACGTGAAGCTCGCAGAACGGGTCATCGTGGTCGGCGACCGCATCGCCAAGACCGCCAGCCGTCGCGTGGTCCCAATCTGTGACGCCCTGGCGTCGTGGCTCGCCCCAGCCGCCCGCGAGTTCGGACCCGTGAGCCCTGCCGAGGGCGAGGCGCGCGGCGTCGGCGAGGCGCTCATCAACCGGTGGTACCGGCTCGCCAACCGCGCCAAGGTCACCTGGAAGCGCAACGCCCTGCGTCACTCCTTCGGCTCCTACCGCCTCGCGGTCACCGCCGATTTCGCCCGGGTGGCGGCCGAGATGGGCAACAGCCCGGCAATCATCCACCAGCACTACAAGAGCCTCGTCACCGAGGCCGAGGGGCTCGCGTGGTTCGGCGTGACCCCACCGAATGCGGGGAACATCGCCCCCGTCTTGGCCATGGCCCCCCAAGCCGCAGGTTAACGGCGAGAGAGGGCTACCGCGCCCCGATGACACCCGAGACGCCTCACGCCCCGGACGGCCCGACAGCCAAGCTGTGGGAACTCCTGCGCCGGAATCCTCAGTTCCGCGCCGATGCTGAACACTTTGCCCGAATTCACGCCGGCACCGAGTCGCCGGTCCGCAAGACTCGACTGCGGGCTTTGGATCGAGGATCGAAGTTCCTCCAGAAGGTGCGGTCCCGGAATGAGTTTGCCCATCTTGCCTTTCAATGGCTGGTGCCCCAGCCGCTTTTCACGGAAAGGGACCAGGCGCCCAAGGACGAAGAGGCCGCGCGGAATCGGAACGTGATCGTTTGGCGAACCGTCCGCTTGGGATTCGGAATCAAGCCCGATACCAGCCACGAGTCTTGGCGATGGTTTGACGAGAAGCCCGGCCCA
>JAFLEG010000397.1 GCA_017302195.1 Verrucomicrobiota bacterium | reverse complement strand
CTTCAGCCTGCGGGCGCAGACGGTAGGGCAGCTGGGTGCGCAGGGCTTCAACGGTCCATGCCTGCCCGCCTTTGCCAATATTCGCAATCAATCGTGTGGGGCACCCGCACTGCGCTGCCTTCTCAAACAGGGCGCACCTCTCCACCATGGGGATGACAAATGCCGCCGTCTTGCCCGACCCAGTGCGCGCCATCCCCACCACGTCCATGCCCTGGAGGATGAGCGGCATGGTCTTGCGCTGGATGGGTGTGGGCAGGCGGAAGCCCTTGCGCTTGATGGCCTTGAGCAGCGCCTCCGGCAGCTCCAGCGCCGAAGGTTCGGCGATGTCGAACCCGTCAATCAGGCGGTGACCCACCAGATCCAGGTAACCGGAGACCGCCGCGCCGGCTTCCCCTCCGAAGGATCGCAGGCGCGCCAGGAGCTGGGCGGGATCCCCCTCGGACGCCAGGGCCTCCCGGGCGGCGGGGTCCCGTCCAAACGCCCGCTTCAGGGACTCCAGTTCATCGGAGCCTCCCGCCGACACCGCGGCCGAACCGCGCATCAGGCCCAGCAGTTCGGACGGAGGGAGGCCCGTCCAATCGCCCGCCTGCGCCAGAAAATCCCCCGTGGGAAGGAGGGCCCCGGCGGTGAACCGCATGTGCTGCGTGATCATGTCCGAATGGTGGTCGCGGCACCGCTTCAGATAGGCGGCCAGCTCCAGGTCGGAAAGCGTGTCGGGGGAGACCCCCTGCAGCTCCCGATGGCGGGCGATGGAGGCCGGCTTGTGCTGCGTATCCCATGCGTGGAGCTGCTCCCGCCAGAGCTTCTCCGGGAACACCCGGGCCGCACGCTCCAACCGCGCCGGAATCTCGGCGTCGGGGACCGACACCACCTGGTTGTATCCGAATCCATTCGCATAGCCGGTGCGGAGCCCATCCATGAGCAGTCCGTAGAAGCGGGCGAATTCCCGGGTCCCCGCCCCGAACGCCGGAGGCTGGGTCTCCTGGAAGTAGCGGGTCATGGGACGCGGGTAATGCACCGGATCCTGCTCCCAGGAACCCGGTCCCGGGGGCTCAAAGTGCGGTGCGGCTTCATTGCCAGTGGAGGACATGGGAGGAATGCCGGACGATATACGCCGCCGGCATCAGACGGACCACAGCAATCGCCAGAATGTTGACCCCAATCCGGACGTCCATCACGCAACGACACGGCTGCCCGTGGGGTTGCGCGGAGTTGTGTCTTGCGGGGGGGGAGCCACCCACGTAAATGCCCCGGGTGCCCCGCAGTGCCTCCTCCTCCCCCGCCTCCCCGGCCGTGCCTCCGGGGCGCCGATGGGCATTCCGGCTGGTGGCCATGACCCTCCCGGTGCTGGTGCTGCTGGCGGTGGAGCTTGGGATGCGGTGGTCCGGAGGGCTGCGCCCCACCGAATTCTGGATCCCGGCATCCGAGCCCGGACGGTGGATGCCCAATCCCGCCTTTGCATCGCGTTTCGTGGGCCCCTCGCTGGCCCGGATGCCCCGATCGGCAACGCCCGCCGCCACACCGGCATCGAACACCCTGCGGATTCTGGTCTTTGGCGAGTCGGCTGCACTGGGGGATCCGGAGCCGGCATTTGGATTCTCCCGGTTTCTCCAGGCGCTGCTCGAGGCCCGGCTTCCGGACCGGAGGATCGAGGTGATCAATACCGCGGTCACGGCCCTGAATTCCCACGCCATCCGGGAAGCCGCCCGTGATTCCCGGCGTTTGTCCGGCGACTTCTGGGTGATCTACGCGGGAAACAACGAGATCATCGGCCCCTGGGGACCGGCCGCCACACCCACAGGATCAGGTCCCTCGCCGGCCGGAATCCGGCTGGCGATTGCGGCACGGCAGACGGCCGTCGGGCAGTGGCTCGCCGACCGGTCGGCCCGGAGCGCGGGCGGCCTGTCGCTGACCCAGAAATGGACCGGCCTCGAAGGGTTCCTGGAGCGTCCGATTCCCCCGGACCATCCGGCGCTGCCTCAGACCCGGGCGGCCTTCGCCGCCAACCTCCGCGACATCATCCGCACCGGGCTCGGGGCCGGAGCCCGGATCCTGGTGGGCACCATGGCGGTGAACCTCCCGGACTGTCCGCCGCTGGGATCCCGCTGGTCCACGGACACCAACCTGCCGGGGCTCGGCGCCTGGGCGGCCGCCGTGGATGCCGCCCGGGCGGCCGATGACGCGGCGGACGTCACACTGGCGGTCAGCGCCTGGACCAACGCCGTTGCGTTGCGCCCCGACGATGCCGAATCCCGATTCCGCCTCGGCCAGGCCCGCCTCAATGCCGGGGAATTCTCCGAGGGGCGCCGGGATCTGGAACGGGCCCGGGATCTGGACCCCCTCCGGTTCCGCGCCGACTCGGGCATCCTCCAGGCCACCCGGGAGGTGGCCGCCACCTTCCCCGCAGACCAGGTGCTCCTGGTGGATGCCGACCGGGATCTCCGCGGCACGGAGACCAACCGTCCGCCGGGTGCCGACCTGTTTTTTGAGCACGTCCACCTCCGCCCCGAGGGCAGCTACGCTCTGGCGAAGCTGTTCGCCGAGTCCGTCATCCAGTCCTTGGGCACTCCCGCCGGCCCGGGCTGGAGTTCCTTCAATGACTGCCTCACGCGCCTCGGCTGGACGCCCTTCGCCGCCTCGCGGCTCTGGGGCCAGGTCCGGACCCTGACCCAGCGTCCCCCCTTCTCCCGACAGAGCCATGCCCTGTTGCGCGACCGGTACCTGGACGACCGCATTGCCGAGGCCAACGCGGAGGCACGGGGACTGGGCCTGAACGCGGCCATCGGTGGCGTGCGGACCATGGTGGAGCGGCATCCGGAGGACTGGGAACTGCGTGAGCAACTGATGCGCCTGCTGGTCCAGGCCCGCCAGTGGACCAACGCCGTGACCGAGGGACGGGAAATCGTCCGACGGGCACCCGGCCACGTGGTGGGCTGGCTGCAGCTCGGGGAATCGCTGTCGCAGGCGGGGGATCGTCCTGAGGCGGCCCGGGCCTATCGCGAGGCGGTTCGGATCCGGCCGGACTTCGTGGAAGCCCGGCTCGGGCTGGCACGCGTGCTCAATGACTCGGGCCAATCCACCGAGGCGCTGGCCGAAGTGGACCAGGTGCTGGGCGACTCCCCGGACCAGCTCCAGGCCCGCGTGCAGCGGGGGTTGACCCTCATCGCGCTGCAGCGATTTGACGACGGAGTCGCCGAGCTGCGGCGCGCGGCCTCGGAGCATCCGAACTCACCGCTGCCGCTGGTGCGGCTGGCCGAAGCCCAAACCGCGCGGAAGGCGCATGCCGAGGCGGCGCGGGCCTACACCGAGGCGTTGACCCGCGATCCCAGGAATCCGGTGCTGCATCACCGGCTGGGCCTCGAGCACTCCCGGGCCGGACAGGCATCGGCCGCGGAGGCCGCCCTGCGCGAAGCGGTGCGGCTGGCGCCCGAAGCCTTCACCCCACGGCTGGATCTGGGCGTGGTCCTGGCGCAGCAGGCCCGCTTCCAGGACGCCATCCCGCAGTTCGAGGCCGCGCTGCGCCTGGAGCCGGCCAACGCCGTGGCGCGGCAATATCTGGACCTGGCGCGCCGGAAGCTTCAGGAAGGGGGCGGCAACTGATGTGGGACCTGGTCCGAGATTTCGCGCGCTTTCTCCGCCAGGAGAAGAAGTGGTGGCTCGCGCCGTTGATCGGCGTGCTCCTGCTGCTGGGCCTGCTGGTGGTGGTGTCCTCCAGCACGGCGGTCTCCTCGTTCCTCTACCCGTTCCTCTGAGGAGCCGCCATGCGTGCCGTGCTGGGCGTCTCCGCCTACTTCCATGACTCGGCTGCCGCCCTCCTCGGCGACGGACGCATCCTGGCGGCGGCGCAGGAGGAGCGCTTCTCACGGCGCAAGAACGATGCCCGGTTCCCGCACCGTGCGATCGGGTTCTGCCTGAGGCAGGCCGGGCTGGACGCCTCGCAACTGGAGGCCGTGGCCTTCTACGAGAAGCCCATCCTGAAGTTCAGCCGCACCCTGGAAACCTTCCTCAGCCTCGCACCGCACGGACTGCGCGCCTTCCTGCGGACCATGCCGCCCTGGCTGGGGGAACGCCTGACCCTGCGGTCCACGCTGCGCAAGGCCCTGCCCGGGCTGCCATCCGGATGCCCGATCCTGTTCCCGGCGCATCACGAGTCGCACGCCGCCAGCGCCTTCCTGCCGTCCCCGTACGAGTCCGCCGCCATCCTCACCGTGGACGGCGTGGGCGAGTGGGCGACCACCGCCATCGGCCGCGGCCGGGGCTCCGGGTTTGAGCTGCTGGAGGAGCTCCGGTTTCCGCATTCGCTGGGACTGCTGTACTCGGCCTTCACGGCCTACTGCGGGTTCCGGGTGAACTCCGGGGAGTACAAGCTCATGGGTCTCGCCCCCTACGGTGAACCCGCGTTTGCCGATCTCATCCGCAGGGAACTGCTCGACCTCCGCGACGACGGCTCATTCCGGCTGAACACCCGGCACTTCGACCTGCTGGCCGACGACCATCTCACCCGCGGGAGCTTCCACGACCTGTTCGGCGGGCCGCCACGCGACCCGGAGGCGCCGTTGGAACCGCGTCATCTGGATCTGGCCCGGTCCATCCAGCAGGTGACGGAAGAGGCGCTGCTGCGGCTGGCACGGCGCGCGCACGCCGTCACCGGGGAACGACACCTGTGCCTCGCCGGGGGTGTGGCGTTGAACTGCGTCGCCAACGGACGCCTGTGGCGCGAGGGCCCGTTCGAATCCCTCTGGATCCAGCCAGCCGCCGGGGATGCCGGTGGCGCGCTGGGTGCGGCACTGGCCGCGTGGCATGCACCCCTGGATCGCGGCGGATTCGCCGGCGCCCGAGTGATCACCGGGCCCGATGCGATGCAGGGCGCGTTCCTCGGCCCGGAGTTCTCCGAGGCGGAGGTTGCGGCCGCCCTGGATGCCCACCAGGCCGTGTACGAACGTCTGCCACGCGAGGTCCTGCTGGACCGCACCGCGGAGGCCCTGGCGTCCGGACAGGTCGTGGGCTGGGTGCAGGGGCGGATGGAGTTTGGTCCGCGCGCCCTGGGGCACCGGTCCATCCTGGGCGACCCGCGATCGCCGGCCATG
>JAFLEG010000396.1 GCA_017302195.1 Verrucomicrobiota bacterium | reverse complement strand
GTCCAGACGTTCCAGTTCGATGGTACCCTCCACGCTCAGATCCGGACGCGCGCCCCGGGGCAGCGGGCCGTCGAGCTTGACGTCCACCTGCACCGTCCCGTTCTGCACCGCAGGATCCACACGAACCACATGGCCTGGCACCACGCCATTGCGGGTGTCAATGGCCACCGGCTGCCCGAGCGCCACATCGCGGGCCTGGGTCTCGGCGATGCGCACCTCCGCCTTCAGCCGGGTGGGCACGACCACCTTGGCCAGTGTCGCACCCGGCGTGACACGCTGTCCTGACTGCAGTACCTGGAGGTCTCCCAACTGGGTGAGCACGCCCTCAATTCCAGCCCGCACGCGCAGATTCTGGACCTGGGTTTTCCGCAGATCGCGCAGGGCCCGGAGTTTCTCGACCTCCGCTTCCTGGACCGCGAGCTGGGCTTTGGCGGACTCCGCGGCGAAGTCCAGACGACGCATCTCTATGGAAACCCGGGCTGCGAGATCGTCGGCCTTCGCGATCGACTTCTTCAGGTTGATGGAGGCCACCAGCCCCTCCTTGGCCAGCGCGCCATCCGCATCGGCCTCCAACCGCGCCTGGGTGGCATCGGCCCGCAGGGTGGCGAGCGCCGCCTCCTGGGACAGCCGGTCGCTTTCCAGCTTCACCTTGAGGTTGGCCAATTGGGTTTCCGCGCCCCGGACCTGCCATTCCGCGTCGAAGGCGCTCTGTTTCAGCTCCGGATTGCTGAGTTCCAGAACCACCGTGTCGGCCTGAACCGCGGCGCCAGGCTGGATCAGGATGCGCTCGACCTGACCGGCGGTGTCCGCCTGGATGAACTGAATCTGTTCCGGCACCAGCGTGCCATTGCCCCGCACCTGTCGGAGCATTTGTCCGCGCTTCACGGTGTCGAGCCAGGGAGTGGGAACCATCGGCGCCGCGGGCTCCAACCGGGCAAGCAGGGCGGTGATTGCGGCAAGTGACGCGACGCACACCGCCCCGATCAGGAGGCGGCGACGACGACGTTTGCGGGCGAGGTCGGGACGCGCGATGTCCATGCCGGTGCTGGCCGGTGTGAAACCCGATGCGGGCTTCCAATCCGTGCCCCGTTCCGATGAGGCGGAAGCACCCTGAATGGCAAGACGGTTCATGCGAAATCTCGGCTGCAATTTTCCGCAGCCACCCGCTGTCGGGCGACCCGGATATCCGCTCCTTCGCAGCAGGCATGCCAGGGTGGAAAATCGAATCAATCTACTCACAACCAGTTGATCCGGAATGCATTGAGCACGTGAAAAATCCAGACAACACACACAGTTACTCCCGGACGACCTCGTTTCCGGGATTTGGACTTCCCGGAATCGGGACACTGCATTGGGACAGGATTCAGCCCACCAAGCTCGCAGTGGTTTGCGGCCTGGAGGAGGGCTTTCCCAACGGCTCGGTCGAGGACTGAGCACGAGCCCCAGCACCCTCACCCTGAAGTGGGAGTCGCAGTCGCGCCACACACCCAGGCCGGTCCGTGCGGTTCTCCAGCGTGACGCTGCCGCCATGGCTTTCGGCGATCTGCCGGCACAGGATTAATCCGATGCCACTGCCTTTGGGCTTGGTCGTGAAGAAGGGCACGAAAAGATTCGCTGCGCTGGCGATGCCGGACCCGGAGTCGATCACCGTCACCTCAATCTCGTCCGAGCGCCGCAGCCAGGTCAGGATCACGGCGGGCTCCTCCGAGGAACGGAGGGGATGCGCCGAGACGGGCGCCAGAATGGCATCCACGGCATTGCGGACCAGATTGATCAACAACTGCTCCATCTGGTCCGGATCCACCACGATCTCACCCGGGGGGCCGTCGCGGACCACAACCGGGGCCCGGGAATCGAGCGCAGCCACACGACGGATCAAGGCCGGAAGATCCACCGGACGGCACCGCGGCGGCGGCAGCTTTGCGAGGCGCGCATAGGCGTCCAGGAACCGGGTCAAGGCGTCCGATCGCTGCCCGATCACCCCGAGCCCCCGCTGGCAATCCTCGCGCCAGTCGGCGGGAAGCGGGTCGCGGGACAGCAGGGATTCCAGACTTCCGGCCAGGCTCTTGATCGGTGCGAGCGAATTGTTGAGCTCATGCCCGAGCACCCGCACCAGACGCTGCCACGCCTGGCGTTCCTCCTCGCGCAGGGCCCGGCTGAGGTCGGTGAGCACCAGCAGTTGATGCGCCCGCCCATCCTGACGAAACGCTGATCGGCGGAGCGCGAACCGCCCTACCGCACCGGGGAAGGTCAGGGGCAGCGTGCGCGCGGGGTCTCCGGAAAGCCCTTCGGCCAGGCCCAGTTCGAGCGCGGTGCGTCCCAGCAACTGTTCGACGGGACGCCGGAGCAGGTTCTCGGCAGCGCGATTGGCGAGACGCAGGCGCTGACCGCCGTCAAACGCGAACACGGCGACATCGAGCTCCGCCATGACGGTCCGCAGCAGGGCAGTCGCCTCCAGCGCCCCAAGGCGCTGTTCGCGGAGTGTTTCAGCCAGCGCATTGGCCTCCAGAAACACCTCACCAAGGGCGTCGTCACGCATCGCGCCCCGTGCCCGCGTGGAAAAATCCCCCTCCCGCAGGCCGCCCAGCAGATTGGCCAGCGTCTGAAGTGGAAAAACGACCCGGTGCACGAGCACCAGACCCGCCACGCCCGCAGCAACCGCGGCCAAAAGTCCGCCCCCCCACCGGAGGCTGGCCGAGGTGGCGTCGGACGTGATCAACGCAGCAACTGCCAGGAGGCCCGGCGCGGCGACCGCCAGGGTCATCAGGCGCAACCGCCGCTCAAATCGAATCTGGGCGCGCACGCGGGCGACCGGACTAGAGTCCGTATTTTTCCAAACGCCGATAGAAGGCGCTCCGGCTCAGCCCCAGCGCCTCGGCCGCCTTCATGGCATTGCCTCCGCATCGGGCCAGGGTCTGCCGGATCAGAAAGCGCTCGACCTCCTCCAGACTCATGTCCTCCAGCCGGGGTGCCGCCTCGCGGGCTGCACCCAGTCCCAGGTCGGCCGCCCGAACCAGGGGCCCGTTGCCCAGAAGCACCCCCCGCTCGATGGCATGGCTCAGCTCGCGGAGATTCCCCGGCCAGGCATGGGCCAGCAGAGCGCTGAGGGCCGCAGGCTCGATGCCCGTAAAGTCCTTGCGGTAACGGACCCGCTGCTGTTGCAGGAAGAAATGGGCCAGGGGCTCGATGTCCTCGCGGCGTTCCCGAAGCGGGGGCAGATGGATCTCGATGGTGTTCAGCCGGAACAGGAGATCCTGGCGGAAGCGCCCCGCAGTCACCTCGGCGTTCAGGTCGGCATTGGTTGCTGCGATCAGGCGTACGTCTGCCTGCTGGGTTCGCGACGAGCCCACGCGCTCGTAGGCGCGGCCTTCCAGGACTCGCAGCAGCTTGGTCTGCTGTCCCGGGGGCACATTGGCAATCTCGTCCAGAAACAGGGTCCCGCCCTCCGCCATCTCAAACCGCCCCACCCGATCCGCCTTGGCATCGGTAAAGGCGCCGCGCACGTGTCCGAACAGCTCGCTCTCAAAGAGGGTCTCGCTCAAGCCTCCCATGTTGACCGCGATGAAGGGGCGCGACGACCGGCCGCTGGCGGCATGCAGCGCCGAGGCGGCCAGGCCCTTGCCGGTACCATTCTCTCCGGTGATGAGCACCGTGGCGTCGCTCGGACCCACCCGCTGGATCAGCTCCATCACGGGCCGCATGGCCGGCGACTGGGCCACCATCACCGGCCCCCTTCCCTGCTGCGCGGCACTGGCCGCGGCCAGGCGTTCCCCATCCCGCAGGGCCCGGCGGAGGGCGATCTGGTTGCGCACGATGGCCAGAACGCGGGCGTTCTCCCAGGGCTTCTGGATGAAGTCCCGTGCGCCCCGGCGCATGGCCTCGACCGCCAGTTCCACCGTGGCCCATGCGGTCATCACCACCACCGGGAGCGTGGGATCCACCGAAGGCACCCGCCCCAGCAGGTCGAGCCCCTCCTGGCCGCTGGTGGTATCGCGGGTGTAGTTGAGATCCGCGATCAGGAGGTCAAATTCAGCGCGGTCCACGGCGTCCAGCGCGGCCTGTGGCGACGACACGACCTCGGTGCGCCATCCTTCCGTCTTGAACAGCAGCCGCAGGGCCTCACCGACATCGGGTTGATCGTCAGCCAGTAGGATTCGCGGTACATTCGAGGCGGCCACGGCGCGGATGTAGCGTGATTGCCCCCGGCAGCGCAAGACGGCGAAACGGAAAAGCCCCGTCCGAAGCCGGACGGGGCCCTTCCAGGCGCGACGGAGATCCCGGAGGTCAGTCCACGACCTCGATGCCCATGTTGCGGGCGGTACCGGCGATCATGCGGACCGCGGCGTCCTCACTGTTGGCGTTCAGATCGGATCCCTTGAGCTTGATGATCTCCAGAATCTGCTTGCGGGTCACCTTGCCCACCTTGTCCTTATTGGGGACCTTGGATCCGGAAGCGATGCCAGCGGCCTTCTTGAGCAGGACGGATGCGGGCGGGGATTTGAGGATGAAGGTGAAGGACTTGTCCTGATAGACGGTGATCACGACCGGGATGACCAACCCTCCCTTGTCCTTGGTGGCGGCGTTGAACTCCTTGCAGAACGCCATGATGTTGATGCCCTGGGATCCGAGGGCCGGACCGACGGGGGGCGCGGGATTGGCCTGACCGGCGGTGATCTGAAGTTTGACGATGCCTGTGACTTTCTTTGCCATGGTGCGAATTCTATGTGTTGCGGCGGTGTGCGACGTCGGTGGGAGGCATCACGACTTCTCGACCTGCCAGTATTCCAGTTCAACGGGCGTCTTGCGCCCGAAAATGTCCACGGTGACCTTGAGCTTGCCCTTGTCGGGCTCGATCTCCTCGATGACGCCGCTGAAATTGAGGAAGGGGCCGTCGTTGATCTTGACCGTTTCACCCACCTCGAAATTGACCTTGGGTTTTTCGGCGTCCTCGGCATCGCTGACCGCCGCCTTGATCGAGGCGATCTCCTCCGGCTCCACTTCGGCCGGCCGCTCGCCTCCGATGAAGCCGATCACGCCATCAATGCCCTTGATGAAGTACCAGGGCTTTTCCAGAAGCCGCCGGTTGTCATCGAGCAGGGCCATC
>JAFLEG010000395.1 GCA_017302195.1 Verrucomicrobiota bacterium | reverse complement strand
CGCGGACTCCTGGAGGACACGCTGGTGCTGTGGGGCGGTGAATTCAGACGCACCGCCTACTCCCAGGGAGAAATCACCAAGGCGAGCTTCGGACGCGACCACCATCCACGCTGCTTCTCGCTCTGGATGGCCGGCGGCGGTGTGCGGGCGGGACATGTCCACGGACAGACGGACGAGTTCGGTTACAACATCACCGACGCCCCGGTGAGCGTTCACGATCTCAACGCCACCCTCCTGCACCTGCTCGGCATCGAGCATACCCGCTTCACCTACCGTTTCGAGGGGCGCGACTTCCGCCTCACCGACATCCACGGCGAACTGGTGAAGGGCATTCTCGCCTGAGCGCCCCCGTGAATCCACACCCCCACATGCTTCGAATCCTGCTGCTGTGCGTCCTCGCCGGAGCCGCCCTGGGCGCTCCCCTGGAGGACTTCATCACCACCTCCCGCGACCGGCACGGGGCCGAAGGGGAGCGGGCCGCCCGCTTCCTGGTGGAGCACATGCCGGCCGCCGACCGGGAGACGCTCTCGGCCTCCTTCCTTCAGGAAAACCTCGACCTCGCCTTCCAGGCGCGCCGCGAGTTTTCCTGGGCGGCGGCAGTGCCCGAGGCCGTCTTCCTGAATGACGTCCTGCCCTACGCCGTGTTCGACGAGACACGGGATCCGTGGCGCGCGGAACTGCTGGCCCTGGGACGGGAACTGGTCCGGGGCGCCACCAACGCCACCGAGGCGGTTCAGGCGCTCAACCGGCAGGTCTTCCACCGGGTGAATGTCCACTACAACACCGGACGCAAGCGCCCCAACCAAAGTCTCCAGGAGTCGCGCGCGCTGAACAAGGCCACCTGTACCGGGCTCTCGATCATCCTGGTCGAGGCCTGCCGGGCGGTGGGCATCCCGGCGCGGGCGGTGGGCACGCCGCTCTGGGCCAACGGGCGCGGCAATCACACCTGGGTCGAGGTCTGGGACGGCGACTGGCACTTCACCGGAGCGGATGAGTTCGATGCCGCCGGACTCGACCGCGGATGGTTCGTTGGCGACGCCGCCCAGGCGAAGGCCGAAGAGCCGAAGCACGCCATCTACGCGACCTCCTGGAAGCGCGACGGCCTCCCCTTTCCGATGGTCTGGGCCCGGGGCAGCCAGGCGGTCGCCGCGGTCAACGTCACCGCGAGATACGCCCGCGCCGCCACGGCGACCATTCCCATGGCGCATCTCGGCGTGCGCCTCTGGGACCGCCCCGGCGGTTCGCGGCTCGCGGCCAAGGTGTGCGTGCTGGATGGCGTCCGCCGTGCCTGCGCCCTCGACACCACCCGCGCCGGCACCGCCGACCTGAACGACATGCCCCGGTTTTCCCTCAAGCCCGGCGCCCGGGGATGGCTGCGCTTCACCGTGGGCGGGGAAGTCCGGGAGATGCCCTTCGGCCCTCTGGACGCCGGCGATCCCACGGTGGACGCCCGGTGGACGGATCTGCAGCCGGCATCGGCCTCGGTGGATGCGGTCCGGGCCTGGCTCGACCTGCCGGCGGCGGACCGCCAGTCGGGCGCCGCCGCCCTCACCGCACCGCTGTCCAGGACCGAGGCCGAGCGCGTGCTGTCCCTGCTCGCCGCCGAGCGGATGTCCACACTCACCGCCGAGCGGAGTGCCGAGGTGACCCAGCGCTCCCTCACCCTCGGGGACCGGACGCTGCGCTGGATGGACAAGGAGTACGGCACCGCGCCCGCCGGCGGTCGCAGCCTCTGGATCTCCATGCACGGCGGCGGCAACGCCCCGGCGGCGGTCAATGACCGCCAGTGGACCAACCAGGTGAACCTGTACGAGCCGGCCGAGGGGATTTACGTGGCGCCCCGGGCGCCGACCGACACCTGGAACCTCTGGCACGAATCCCATGTGGACCCCCTCTTCCAGCGCCTGGTGGATGACTTCGTCGCCGTGCGTGGGGTGAACCCCGACAAGGTGTACCTGATGGGGTATTCCGCCGGTGGCGACGGCGTCTGGCAGCTTGCGCCCCGCATGGCCGACCGGTTTGCCGCCGCGGCCATGATGGCCGGTCATCCCAACGAGGCCTCGCTGCTGGGACTGCGCAACCTGCCCTTCGCCCTCTTCATGGGCGGCAACGACGGTGCCTACCAGCGCAATGCCGTCGCCGCGGCGCGTGCCGCCGAACTGGATCAGCTTCGGGCGGCGGATGCGGACGGATACCCGCACTTCGCCCGCATCTATGAGGGGCTGGGGCACTGGATGCAGAAAAAGGACGCCGAGGCCCTGCCCTGGATGGCCGCCCACGAGCGGCATCCGTGGCCGGGGAAAGTGGTCTGGTTTCAGGACGACGTGGTGCACCGGCGCTTTTACTGGATGGAGATTCCCGAAGATGCCCCGGCGCAGGCGGGCCAGAAGATCGTGGGCACCGTGGACGGCCAAACCGTCCGCGTGGACGGCGATGTGCCGGCGGGATTTCGTCTGCGGCTCTCCGATGCCCTGCTGGATCTGGACCAACCGGTGACCGTGCAGGTCAACGGACGCGAGCGGTTCTCCGGCAAGATTCCCCGGACCGCAGCCGCCATGGTGGTCTCCCTGGACCAGCGGGCCGATCCGGCCTCGGCGGCCACCGCGATCTGCGCCGTTCCCTGAGCGGTTCCCTCCCACAATTCAAAAAGTCTTCGGCAGTCTTGTTTGCCGTTCGGCCGAAGCCGGCGACTGTTCAGAGCCTGCATCCACCGTCGCCCGCCAGCCCTCCGGGGAGACTGCCCGCCATCCCACCGCGCCGCCGCCGCATGAAGGGCACACCGCACCCGCATGCATCGAGACTCCCGGCTCTCCGAAGCGTTCCGCGCCCCCTACTGGCGCTTTCCCAACCAGGTGCCGGCCCCGCCCGACATCCCGGACACCGATCTCCATGATCGCAGCGGCACGGAGCAACTGCTGGAGCGATACATCACCGCCACCCGCTCGGAGGAGTTCCGCGTGCTCGTGGACAAGAACCGCTTTGTTGCCATCGAGGGCCGCCCCACCGCGGGCGCGAGTCCGCTCGCCCACAGCGTGCTGCTGGCCATCGCGGAACTCGGTCCGTAGCGGGACCACAGAGCGCCGGGGATGACGGGAAAGGGATCGCACCGCAGGGACGGGGAGGCACCCGGAAGGGCGCGTTTTCTTGGAAGGCAACCGCCCGTTGACCCGCGGATGAAGACTCCGCCTTGACGGCCATCAACTCTCCTCCCGCTCCTGGCGTTCTCTTCGGTGCCACCCAATCGCGCTGCACTTATCACGACAAACCCCCTCTCAGCGTCTCCGCGTCTCTGTGGTCCATTCTTCACTGCGGTCCGCGCCGCCGGCATTCACCCTTTCCCCGGCCCAGCAACCCGGGTAAGAGATCGCTTCATGCAGTCCTGTGTTCCTGGGTTCCCACGACGCCTCGGAGGGGCCGGCCTCCTCATCCTCCTGCTCGCGGGCATGGCCCTTCCAAGCGCTCTCGGTGCCGGGACCCAGGTGCTCCATACCCGCTCCCGGATCCGCGATGCGGCCGACACCAACCGCTGGGTGCCGGTGGACCGAACCACCTCCTGGGATCCGGCGCACACCGCGGTGGTGGTCTGCGACATGTGGGACCGCCATCACTGTCCGGACGCCACCGAACGCGTCGGCGAAATGGCGCCGCGCATGAACGAGGTGCTCCGGGCGGCGCGGGCGCAGGGCATGCTCATCATCCACTGCCCCAGCGACACGATGGAATTCTACCGGGACCATCCCGGACGGAAACTCGCGCAGGCCGCGCCCAAGGTGGAGACCGCAGTGCCCCTCCAGGGCTGGTGCGCGCTGGTCGCCAGCCAGGAGCCCCCTCTGCCGATTGATGATTCAGACGGTGGATGCGACGGATGTCCGGAATGTCCCGGCTACCGCGCCTGGAGCCGGCAGCATCCGGCGCTGGAGATTCAGGACGGCGACGCCATCACCGATTCCGCCGAGGCCTTCTACCTGATGCGCCAGCGCGGCATTACCAACGTCATCGTCATGGGGGTGCACATCAACATGTGCGTCCTGGGGCGTCCCTTCGCCATCCGGCAACTGGTCGCCCAGGGGCAAAATGTGGTGCTCATGCGTGATCTCACCGACTCGATGTACAACCACCGCCGGCCGCCCTACGTCTCCCATTTCCGCGGCACGGAACTGGTGGTGGAGCACATCGAGCAGTACTGGTGCCCCAGCATTACCAGCGCGGACTTCGTGGGCGGCACGCCGTTCCGCTTCCGGGAGGATGTTCCCCGCCGAATCGTGATGGTGATCGGCGAGAACGAATACCGGACCGAGGACACGCTGCCGGAATTTGCCCGTCGGGATCTGGAAGGGCGCGGTATTGAGGTCTCCTACGTGATGGCCTCTCCGAAGGAGGGGGACGGGAATTTTCAGAACGCGGAGCGGATCCGCGACGCCGACCTGGTCCTGGTGAGCGTCCGGCGTCGCGCCCCGCCCCGGGCCCTGCTGGACCTGCTGCTGCAACATCTGAAAGCCGGCAAGCCGCTGGTGGGCATCCGCACCGCCAGCCATGCCTTCGCCCCCCACGAGGCCATTGCGGACGGCTTCGGAACCTGGCCCGACTTTGACCAGCAGGTGCTCGGAGCCACCTACGCCAACCACTACGGCAACAAACCGCCGGAGGCGCCCCCCACCCTCGTGGAATCCATCGCCTCCCAGCGCACGCATCCGGTCCTCACCGGCGTGCCGCCCGGCCCGTTCCCGGTCACCTCGCATCTCTACAAATATCGGAACCCCGCGTCCACCGTCACCCCCCTGCTGCAGGGCCACGTCGAGGGCCGCGAGGAACGGGAACCGGTGGCCTGGGTGAACACCGCGGACGGGCGCCGGATCTTCTACACCTCGCTTGGCAATCCTGAGGACTTTCAACAGCCCGCCTTCCGACGCCTGCTGCTCAACGGCATCCTGTGGTGCCTGCACGAGCCGTTGCCGCCGTCAGGCGCACCGCTGTCCGGAACACCCGCCGCCGCGTCCCCCACCCCAGCGCCCAAGCCAACGCCGCAGCCCCCTATCGCCTGCCCACCGGAACCACGCAACCGCAGCGAGGACGAATAATGGCTGTACTGCGTAGAACCAGGTGCGGTCGATCATCTCGAGTGGCAGGCCCTGA
>JAFLEG010000394.1 GCA_017302195.1 Verrucomicrobiota bacterium | reverse complement strand
GGCGCGGTTGGCCGGGTCGTCGAGCCAGACGCTGGCCTCATGCAGTCCCCGGAGGATGGCCCGGACCGTGCGGGGATTCTTTTCCGCAAACTCCGCGGTGAAGGCGCAGACCTTCTCCGGATGGTCCGGCCAGATCTTTTGGCTGGTGATGGCGGTGAACCCAATGCCATCCGCCACGGCCCGCGCGTTCCACGGCTCGCCCACGCAATAGCCGTCCATCTTGCCGATCTTCATGTTGGCCACCATCTGCGGCGGCGGGATGGTGAGCAGCGAGACGTCGCGGTCCGGATGGATGCCGCCCGCGCCGAGGAAGTACCGGAGCCACATCGCATGGGTGCCCGGCGGGAAGGTCATGGCAAACGACATCGGCGAGCCGGCTGCCCGGGCCTTGTCGGCCAGCGGCTTCAAGGCCTTCGGATCCTCGGACACCATCCCCTTGAGATCCGCCTTCAAGGTGATGGCCTGGCCGTTTCGGTTGACCAGCCACGGGACGACCATCGGCTTTTTCGGCGAGCCGAGCAGGCCCATCGTGGATGCCAGCGGCATGCCGAGCAGCATGTGGGTGGCCTGGTTGTCGCCGTTGCTCAGGGCGTCGCGGATGGCGGCCCAGTTGGCTCCCTTGGCGACGGTGGGCTGGATGCCGTGCTTCTTGAAGAAGCCCTTCTCCGCCCCGATCACGAACGGCGAGCAGTCGGTGAGGGCGATGATGCCGAATCGGATGGCCGGCACCTCGGGGGAATCATCGGCGAAGACGCGTCCGGACCAACCGGACGGCACACCCGCCAACAGGGCAGCCGCGGTGGACCGGCGAAGGAATTGACGGCGGGTGACGGCGGAGGATGGCGGCCTGCGGAGGGGACCCGAGTCAGGCGGGGACAAGTTCGGCATGTGGAATGGAATCGGTGGTGGGGGAGGAAAGGGACGTGCAGGAGGTGAGGGCGTCCTGGGCCGCCTGGAAGAGGTCGGACCGGAAGATCCGTCCCAGCTCCAGCGGCGGGAGCCGCGACCTCAATGTGGGATCGAGCAGATGCTTCACCACCCAGGCGGCCTTCTCGGGAGTGGGGTCGTTGGACTGCTCGCGGGCAAAGACCAGGAAATCCGGAACGGTGGAGACCCGCCGGTCGCCGCGCGGGAAACGTCCGGTCAGCGCCGGGGCAAGCTGGGCGACCGGCAGCCCCAGGTACTCACGCCGGGCGAGCAACCGCAGGACGGCGTCCTGCTGGCCGGGATCCGCACACACCGCGCAGGCCTCGAGCAACGCCATGGTCAGCCGGAGCGGCCGGCCCTCCGGATCCGCTACAAAGCCGCCGCGCAGGGCCAGGACCTTCTCGGGATGTCCCGGGGACAGCTCGCAGCTCAGTGCCGCGCACCAGCCGCTGCCCTGGGCGACTGCCACGGAGTTCCACGGCTCGCCGACACAGAATCCGTCCAGATTCCCTGCCGCCAGATGCCTGGGCATCTGCTGCGGGGGCGCCACCACGATGTGAACGTCCGTGTCGGCCTGGATGCCTGCCTGCGCCAGCCAGGAGCGCAGCAGCCAGGCATGCGTGGAATGCAGTGAGACGACACCGAACACCAGCCGGCGGGAACGGCGGTTGCGCCGGAGATGCTCGGCCAGCGAGGCGAGGTCGGTGATGCCGGACTGCGCCAAGGCATGGCTGAGGGTGATGCCGTTGCCGTTGAGGCTGAGCACCAGGGACGCGCAGCAGTCGGTCGGCGGGCACCCCAGCCCGAGCCGCAGCGCAAACGGCAGGGCACAGGGGGCGTGGGCGGCATCCAGTTCCCCGTGCACCAACTTGTCCCGCACCGTCGCCCAGCCCAGTTCACGGCTGAGGGTCACCCGCAGACCGTGCCGCTCAAAGAGTCCCCACTCGTGCGCCACGATCAGCGGCGCACAGTCCGTGAGCGGCACATAGCCCAGCCGCAAGCCCCGGGGGTCGGGGCGGCGGACCTGGCTCCTTCTGCTCACCAATCGTGGTTTCTGCACAGTCCCCCACCCTCAGCGCGTGCCGTGCCCGGGGCGCAGGACGGTGAAATGAGCGCACGGCAAAGATTCAATGCAGTGAATGAATCGCATTCATGAATGGCCGCGGACCGCGGCTGTGGGCGGCGTCGGGGAGGATCCAGCGGAAGGCGGGCAGCGGCTGAACGCCGCCCTTTCGAGCACGGTCCCACCGCGGCTCCTGCAGGAACCCACCGGAACGCTGTCGCAAATTGCGCAGGCTGCCCACGAGGCAACGGCACCCAAGAATCCAGTTGATGCGTCGGATGGGGAACCGCGCATAGTCCGCATGTGTCTTGCGGTGGAATACTCCCACGCGGGTGGAGGCTGGCCGCCGTCGTGATCTGGACCATGCAGGCGACGGCGGACTCTCCAGCCGTGCCTCCACCGGACCGGCTGGGAGATGCCTGGACCGATCCAAGGAACCCGATTGTCCGGATCTTCGGCGGCCAGCGTCTGGACCTCTGGTCGCTGCGACCCGTCGCGTCCGTGGCGCCTCCCGATGCCGGCGACCACACCGGGGGAAGACCCGCCGGGAACCCTCTGGACCGTTTCCTGGACCTCGCCGCCGACCGGCAGGGACTGGCCGCAGCGCCGGAGGCCGACGCCCGGACCCTGGCGCGGCGGCTGAGCTTCGACCTGACCGGTCTGCCTCCCGATCCGGAGGACGTGGCGTGGTTCGAACGCCAATGCGCCCCGGGAGGACCGGCGGCGACCGCCGCCTATGAGCGCCTGGTGGACCGCCTGCTGGCCTCCCCGGCGTACGGGGAACATCAGGCGCGCTGGTGGCTGGATGTCGTGCGGTACAGCGACAGCAACGGATTTGACTGGGACGAGTTCCGTCCCCGGGCCTGGCGGTACCGGGACTACGTCATCCGGTCCTTCAACGCCGACAAACCTTTCGACCGCTTCCTCCGGGAACAACTGGCCGGGGACGAACTGTTCGCGGGCCCCCCGCGGGACGCCGGGGAACAGGACGCCCTGATCGCCACCGGATACCTGCGGATGGGTCCGCACGACAATGCCGCACCGCTCTTCAATGAGCAGGACCGCAGCCGGTCAGAGCTGCTGACCGATCTGGTGGAGACCACCGGCAGCGCCTTCCTCGGGCTCACGATGTCCTGCTGCCGGTGTCATCATCACAAGGTGGATCCCCTCTCCCAGGAGGATCACTACCGGCTGCGGGCCTTCTTCGAGCCGGTGACCTTCGCCGATGAACTGCCGCTGGACCTGGCCCCGGAACAGGAGGCCATCCGGCGGCACAATGAGTCGCTCGACGCCCGGGCTGCCTCCGCGGAGGCAGAGCGGGACCGGATCCTGGAGCCGGCGGCCCGCCGACTGCGTGCGGCCCGGGTGGCCACGCTGTCCGCGGAGGAGCAGGCGCTGCTGGAACAGCCGGCTGACGGACGGTCCGCAGAAACCAAGTCCAAGGTGGAAGCGCTGGAGCGCACGGTGCGGCCGGAGAATGCCGCCGTGAAGGCTGCCCTCGAGCCGGAGCCGGCGGGGCGCGTGGAGGCACTGGAAAAGGATCTGGCCGCGCTGAAGGCGCGGCGGCGTCCGTGGACCCTGGGCCTGTTGATGACGGACCGCGAGGGCACGCCCGCCGCGACCCGGGTGCTGTTCCAGGGCGATCACACCCAGCCGCGCGACCCGGTGGATCCTGGATTTCCCTCGGCGCTGGATCCCAATCCGGCAACGGTGACCCCGTCGCCGAACCCCCGGACCAGCGGACGCCGCCGCACGCTGGCGGACTGGATCGCCTCGCCGTCGAACCCGCTCACCGCCCGGGTGCTGGTGAACCGCCTCTGGCAGCAGCACTTTGTGACCGGCCTGGTGGCAACCCCGAATGACTTCGGACTCGGCGGGGCGCGCCCGACGCATCCGCAACTGCTCGACTGGCTGGCCGGGGAGCTGGTGCGGGGCGGCTGGACGCTCAAGCGGATGCACCGCCTGATCGTGACCAGCGACGCGTACCGCCGAGGTTCATCGCCGAAGCCGTTGCATGCGACGGCGCGCCCTCCGGAAACGGTGGATCCCGGCAACCTCGTCCTCTGGCGCCAGAACCTGCGGCGGCTCTCCGCCGAGCAACTGCGTGACGCCCTCCTGCACACCTCCGGCCTGCTGCAGCATCACGACGGCGGCGCGCCGGTCTGGCCCGAGCTGCCCCAGGAGATCCTGAAGGCCAATCCCGCCTTCCTCGACGACAACGAGACGCGGACCAAGGGGTGGTATCCGACCCCGGCCGACAGGCAGTCCGTGCGCAGCGTGTACCTGGTGCAGAAGCGGACGGTACGGGTGCCCTTCATGGAGACCTTTGATCTGCCGGAGAATTCCACCTCCTGCGCCCGGCGCACCGAGTCCACGGTGGCCCCCCAGGCCCTGTCGCTGCTGAACTCCCCGCTGGCCACCGAGGCCTCGCTGGCCTTTGCCGGACGGGTCCAGGCCGAGGCGGGTGATGACCCGGCACATCAGGTGGAGGCCGCCTACCGCCTCGCATTCCAGCGCACGCCCTCCGCGGAAGAGCAGCGCCGGTGTCAGGAATTCCTGCGGCATCGTCCCCTGCCCGACCTCTGCCGCGCCCTGCTCAACCTGAACGAGTTCGCCTACGTGGACTGAGCGGCCCACTTGACTCCCGGCGAGAGGGCTCCTCACCGTCTGGACATGCGTCTGCTCGCCCTCTGTCTTCTTCTGCTCGGGATCGCCTTCCCCCTCGTCGCCCAGGAGTTGGAGCCGCGGCCGGACGGCGCCGCGTTCGAGAAGTTTTCGCCCCGGAAGGCGCCGGAGCCGGCCGGACTGCTGCTGAAGCCTGGAGACCGGCTGGCCATCATCGGGGATTCCATCACCGAGCAGCGGATGTACTCCCGGATCCTGGAGACCTACCTCGCGGCCTGCCGGCCGGACCTCCGGGTGACGGTGCGGCAGTACGGATGGGGCGGCGAGACGGCGGAGGGATTCACGCGGCGCATGACCAACGACTGCCTGCGGTTCCAGCCGACCATCGCCACCACCTGCTACGGGATGAATGACCACCGCTACACGCGCTACGACGAGGCCAACGGACGGTGGTACCGGGACAACCAGCAGGCCATTGTCCGGGCGTTCAATGCGGCGGGCGCGCGCGTGGTGCTGGGG
>JAFLEG010000393.1 GCA_017302195.1 Verrucomicrobiota bacterium | reverse complement strand
AACTTGGTGACACGCGCCGTCGGCATTGAGGCAGAGGTCGAAGCGGAGATCCATGTTCACCCGGTGCGTCCAGGGGATGTTTACCTGCTATGTTCCGATGGCCTTTACGACTTGGTCGAAGGGTCGTCGGAATACTCGGTGCCGCGGGTGTCCGTCTCAAAGACCAGGCGGTCCGGCGTCTCGCCGTCGCTCATGACGTAGGTGAGACCCGTGAGCGGTCCCTCGGGAACCTGCACCGTGCCTCCGGTCCCGCCGGTCCCGCCGGCCGTGCCCGGACCGCTGGCGCCAAAGGTGCCACGGTCCACATCCTTCACACTCCCGTCGCGCAGTTCGCGCCGCACAAAGCGTCCCTGCAGGTCCGATCCGAAGGTCAGCTCGTACTCGTCTGACCGACCCGGCTTGAACGTGATCACCAGGGAGGTGGTATTGGTGCCCGTCAGCGTGAAGGTGTAGAGGAACACGTTGGGCTCGTCGTCGTTGACGTCGTCCCCGTGTTCGATGCCGGTGGCACCCGAGGTGAACTCCAGGCGGACGGGTCCGCAGCCGCTTTCGAAGCTGTACACCGTGCCGGCCAGCCCCGCCGGCAGGGTCACCGGACCGCCGGGATTCTCCGGGTCGCCGCCCGGCGTGCCGCCGGTCCCGGCGCCATCCGTTGCCAGAACGGTGAATACGCCCAGGTCGCGATCCTTGAGGCGTCCCTTCCGGTACTCCTCCCGAACCCAGGTTCCCTGGCCCTCGGCGGTGAACGTCAGCGTCAGCAGGTCATGGCGGTCCGCATCGCGCTGCAGGTCGGCGGTCACCGTGTCGGGGCCGGTCCTCTGGAACACATACCGGAAGGGGTCCGGGGAATCGCCGAGTTCGTGCCCCTCGGTGTCCGTGTCGAAGCGGACCTGGTCATCCCCCGGCTGGTCATCGAGGCTGAGCGTCATCCCCGCCAGGCTCCAGGGTGCGAGTCCGTTGGTGGGGGCGGCGGCGATGTCCAGTCGGTAGCTCTGGAAGACCACGTCCATGCCCTTCCGCGTTGAATGCACCTGGCTGACGGACCGGCCGCTGCCAAACACCGGATCCCCGATCGCGGTCCAGTCCACGAGATTGGAGGAACCCTGGAGCTGGTACACCGTGCCGCGTTCGGTGCCGAACTCGACTTCGATGGCGGTGTGGATCCGGAGCTCGCCCGCCGGAGGGGGATTCTCCGCGGCGAAGGACTGCAGGGTGGAAACGGCAAGGAACAGTGGGAGCGTTCTGGTGAGATTCATCATGGCGATCCTCCAGACGCAGCCAGTATGCCAGCCCATGGAATCGGGGGTTTTGCGGCCGATTTCCAAAGATTTGATCCCGTTTCGGACCAGGGCCGCGCCCGAGGGCACCGCCAGTGGACCAGGGGGATGCGGGCGGAGCGGATTCGGACCGAATCCGCCGCGGATCACTTCGGCCGTGCGTGGAGCACCCGATCGAGCTGCTCAAAGAGCCGGTCCATGCCCAGTGGCTTCTTGAGAAACGGATCGGATCCGCAGGCGGGCTCCTCGTCCTCCGGGATCATCCAGCACACGACCGCCCCCGGGAACTCCTGACGAATCAGCGCCGTACCGGACGCTCCGCGGGCCCAGGGGATGCCGGCATCCACGAGCACCGCCGCCACCGGGCCCGGACACCCGCCTGCCGTGCGGAACCCCGCGGGGCTATCCGTGGCCCGGGCCTGGTAGCCCTGGGCGGTCAGGGCCTCCGCCAGCAGTCCTCCCACTGCCTGGTTGCCATCCAGGATCACCACGCATTCCCCCCGACCCGCCGGGGCGGCTGCGGGCGCCGGAAGTCCGTCCGGAGCGGGAGCGGAAACCGCCCGGGGCAGGTACACCTCGAAGAGCGTGCCGGCGCCGGGTTCACTGGAGACCGAAAGAAATCCCCCGTGCGCGCCCACGATGCGGGCGACCGTGGACAGCCCCAGTCCCGTGCCCTGGCCGGGGGCCTTGGTGGTGAAGAAGGGCTCGAAGATCCGGACCCGCACCTCCTCGGGAATGCCCACTCCGGTGTCCCCGACCACCCACATCACAAACTCCCCGGGGTGCCCGCCCGGGATCCCGGCGGCCTCCTGCGGACCCAGCGCGACGTTGTCCGCAGCGAGGGTCAGCTCCCCGCCCTGCGGCATGGCATCCCGGGCGTTGATGCACAGGTTGAGCAGCACCTGGTGGAGCTGGGTGGGATTGGCCTCGACGGTCCACAGGTCGGCCGGACACAGCCGCCGGACGGCGATGGAGTGCGGGAAGCTCTGGCGGACCAGCCGCTCCAGTTCGGCCAGGAAGGGTGCGGGCTGAACGGGTCGCCGTGCGTCCGACGCCCCCCGTGAGAAGTGCAGCACCTGCCGCACCATCTCGGCGCCACGCCGGGTGTTCGCCTCCATGGCCTCCAGCATCTGCAGCGCCTCCGCATCGCGGGTATCGCGCCGCAGCAGTTGGATGCCCATCAGCACCGGAGCCAGGGCGCTGTTCAGGTCATGGGCCATGCCGCCGGCGAGATGGCCCACCGTCTCCAGCCGCTGGGCTCGCAGGAACTGCGCCTCCAGACGCCGGCGCTCGGTGATGTCGGTGTTGATGAGCAGGCGGCTGGCCGGCTGGCCGGAGGGAGTCCGGATCAGGGTCCAGCGGCTTTGCACCGTGCGCACATCGCCGCGCGGGGTGACCCACTCCAGCTCCCCGGTCCATTCTCCGGTCGCATCACACTCCTCGCGGGCCTGGAGGAGGGCTGCGCCGGCCTTCGCAAACACCGCCGGGGCCGCCGTGCCACGGATCCATTCCTCGCGCATCCACCCGCTCAACCGTTCGGCGGCGGGGTTCACGTAGGTGACCGCCCCGGCGCACTGCTGCACCAGGATGGCGTCCTGAGCCTTGTCGAGCAGGGCCGCCTGCTCACGGATCCGCGCCTCGGCCTCCCGCCGCGCCGCCTCCAGACGCCGCCGCTGTCGGTACCAGTCCACGGAATGGAACAGCACCGTGCCCGCGAGGGCGCCGGGGATCTGGACCCCGGCCACCAGCAGCCACGGGTACCACAGGTTCCCCCGGGCGAAGAGCACCACCGCCGTCCCGATCCAGAGCAGTTCGAGGAGTAGCGCCACCCCGGCCGCGGCGGCCGGTCGGAACCGGAACAGCAGTCCCGGCACCAGCACCGCGGTCAGGAGCAGCCCGATCCGTTCGGGTCGCGGGGACGGTCGGGTGAGGAAGCCGCCGGACAGCCGGTTGGCAATCTGGGTGGCGTGCACCTCCACCGCCGGCATGGAGGCCACGCCATGTCCGGGAGCGGGCCAGGGGTTTCGGAATTCGTCCCGGCGCTCGGTGAAACCGGTGATCATCGGCCGCGCCCCGATCACCACCACCCGGTCCCGGAACACCTCGTCCGGCACCTCGTCTCGCCGCAGCGCAGCGCTGTAGCTCACGTGCGGGAGCGACAGCGGCGGCCCCTGGTACCGGAGCCACAGGCCGCCCGGCGTTGCCCCCCTCACGGGCTCCGGGGCGGCGCCCGCACTCCGGGCCGCGGCCTCGGTCAGGCTGGGCAGCTCCCCGCGGTCCAGTCCCGGGAAGTAGCGGCGGACAGTGAAGTCCTCGTCCACCTGCAGGGAGGCCAGTCCCCATCCGGCGGCGGCCTCCAGCAGCGGGGCATGGGGGAGCACGGGGGACAGGGAGGTGACCGCGGGACCGGATCCGGCCTCCCGCTGCCAGCCGTTCAGCTCGGCCGCGAGCACCACCCGGCCATTCGACCGTATGGCCTCCTGCAGGGCGCGGTCCTCGGACGCCGCCGCGCCGGGTCCGTCGAACACGATGTCGAAGACCACGGTCCGGGCCCGGGCCGCGGTCAGGCGCCGCACCAGCGCCGCATGCAGCCCGCGGCTCCAGGGGGCATCCGGGCTCTGGCCCTCACGCAGGTAGGACTCCCGGTCGAGGTACACCAGCATCACGGGAGGCGCCACGGGGTTGCGGGCCGCGGCGTGGTACAGCAGGTCATAGCTGGCCCGCTCCACCCAGGGACGCGATCCGGGACCGCCGCCCAGGAGAAGGAGGCTCGCCGCCGCCAGGATTCCTGCGGTCAGCACGGCCACCCAGGCCTGCGTCCGGAAGCCATCCTGACCGGGAGTCACGGCCGGAGGCTCCGGGGTCGGCGGTGGAAACTCCAAGCGGAAAAGAGGCACCGGCGATGCCGTCAGAAGTTCAATTGGAGACGGGTCACAAAGGTGCGGATGCGGGGCGGGGCGATGAGGGAGTTGAGCGGGTTCAGCCGGTAGTCCGTGTTGGACAGGTTCAGGATGCCAAACCGGATCTCTGCCATCTGCCCCGGCCAGCGGAAGCCGATGAACACATTCTGCTGCCACAGCGAATCCCCGGGCAGTGCTGCGGCATCCCCGCCATTGGTCTGATGAAACCACTGCGCATCGCCCTCGGCGAACCAGCCCCGGGGATGCTGGTAGCGCACCGAGAGCTGGAGCGTGCCCAGGGTGGCCGACTCATCGCCTTCCACCTGGTCCGCACCCGGGGCGTCCGAAGGGATCCCTGGAAACCGGGTGCTCAGCTCCGCCCGGCTGATCGCCCCCCGAACCCCCAGGGTCCAACTCCGTCCCACGAGCTGGCTGGCGTAGCCGGAGACCGTCCGCTCGCGGTACTCCAGATCCTCCTCCAGGGAGACCAGGGCGTCGGGCAGCGGCAGGGGGGTGGTGTTGGTAAAGGCCCCCACGGAGCGGGTGCCATCCGACTCCCGCTCCACGGCCTCGACTCCGAAGTAGGTTCCGGTGGGCAGTACCTGGTCCCAGGCAACGCCGGCGGTCACGAAGGAGGCCGCCGGCACCAGCCCGGCCACCGATTCGGGGATCAGGCTGCGAAAGGTCTGGGTGAAGCCCCCGACTTGGCCGGGCTCCAGCCGGAGGCTGTTGTCGAAGTACAGTCCGCCCAGGGACTGTGCGTACACTCCCCGGAACTGCCCGCCCTCCCAGGGAAACAGCGTCACCGACCCCTTCGGCGACCACTGGGTTTCGGTGAGCCGCTGGCCGGACAACGGGGGGAGATCCACGCTGGCCGGATACCAGAGTGCGTCGTAGCTGAGGCCGCCGCTGAGACGGAGCCACCGGGTGGGGTCCCATTGGTAGTACGCGTAGGAAGCCGCCCGC
>JAFLEG010000392.1 GCA_017302195.1 Verrucomicrobiota bacterium | reverse complement strand
GCAGGCGGATTGGAGGCCGGGTTGGTCGAAGCGTTCCCGCCCCCGCTGCGCACCGCGAACCCATGCAGCAGGTCCAGGCGATTGGTCACCGCCTCGCGGAGGGCTTCGGCCCAGGCCCCGACCCGATCCGCATCCAGTCCGTCCCGCGACGTCCGCTCGCCTGCCGGCGCCGTCGGGAATGCCACTTCCGCGCCCGCCCGCAGATATCGCGTCATGTCCTCCAGCCCCGGCCGCGCGGCCGACGCCAGCAACCCCGCCAGCCGGGGAAACTCCCGGGCACGCAGGGAGTGGAGTTTCTCCGCGACCGCGCGGTTGGTCTCCATGGACTCGAACCGCACCTGCCGATAGCTGGCGCCCAGGAAGAAGCCGGTCAGCGCGTAGTAGTCCTGGGTCCGGATTGGGTCGAATTTGTGGTCGTGGCACCGGGCACAGGAGACGGTCAGGCCCAGGAAAGATTTGGTGAAAACGTCGAGCTTGTTGTCGAGCCGCTCGCATTCGTCCTGCCGGATGTCCACCGGTGAATGGTTCTCCTCGCCGAGGAAGGCCCATCCGGTGCCCAGGACCGATTCGTTGATCCCGGTGCCTGGCCGCAGCCGGGGCGGAGACAGGAGGTCTCCGGCCAGATGTTCCCGGAGGAACTGGTCGTACGACACGTCGGCATTGAACGTCCGGATGAGGTAGTCCCGATACTGCCAGGCGTTGGCGATCCCGTAATCCCCCTCATGGCCGCGCGTCTCGGCATAGCGCATGAGATCCATCCAGTGGCGCGCCCAGCGCTCACCATAGTGGGGCGAGGACAGCAGGCGGTCCACCGCTCGCTCCCGGGCGCCGGGTGCGCGATCGTCGAGGAACTCCCGAAGCTCCCCGGGCGTGGGCGGAAGCCCGGTGATGCCAAAGCTCGCCCGACGCAGCCAAGTCCGGTCGTCCACCGGTGGCGCCGGACGGAGCCCTTCGGACTCCAACCGGTGAAGGAGGAAACGGTCCACTGGATCCCGGGGCCAGGAACTGTCGCGGACCGGCGGCGGGGTTCCCGGGCGTGGCGTCTCCCAGATCCAGGGACGTTCCCGCTTGCGCGCCTCCACATCCAGCGAGGCCTCGGCGCCCCGTGCCAGGCCCAGGCCCGGAAGCGCCAGGCATCCCGACACCAGAAGCAGGAACTGGAAGCACCGCATGCGCATACGGACGTCAGATCCCCCGGTCCGGCTTCAACCAATGCGCTGGGCTTGCCGGAATGGATTCATGGGGTGGGCCCCTCCCCAAGCAGCATCAGCTTGGACTGGGTGCGCAGCAGCATCCGGTTCCCGATCAGGACCGGCGTGCCGGCGATGCGCTCGCCGAAGTCGGCCTCGTGCAGCACCTCCGGACGCTCTCCCCCGGCCTTGAACACGGTGAGCTTGCCCTGGAGCGACGCCGAGTAGAGGCGTCCCGCGGCGGCGACCGGGGACGCATAATAGCCTCCCTGCGCCGGCAGGCGCTCCTGGAGATAGGCCGGAGTGCCGTTCCGGGCATCAAAGGCCGACACCATGCCGCCATCCTTCACCAGATAGACGCGCCCGTCGTAGTGGAGGGGGCATGGAACATACGGCAGCCCCTTGGTGGCCTTCCAGGCGACATGGGTGGAGGTGATGTCCCCCTGCCCTCCGGGGCGCACCGCCAGCAGCACATTCTCGCCCTGCTTCATCAAGCCGCCGATGGTGTCCCAGTCCTTCCGGGTAAGCCACCCATCCGCATCCACGTCCTGCGCCTTGAACCACACCGGACCGCTCTCGAACTCCGACACGGAGATTCGGCCGTCCCCGTCCTTGTCCTGCCGCTCGACGGTGCTGTCCCAGCTTGGCCACGGCGAGTCCGCCTTTCCGGGAGACCATCCGGCATAGTACAGCATCCCGTCGCCGACCACCGGCGTGGTGCAGGAATACGACGGCAGCCCGCGGACCACCCAGCGCTCCGCGCCCGTGGCCGGATCATACGCCTTCATGGAGAGTGACCCCGCCACCACCACCTCGCGCACTCCGTCGTGGTCCCAGAGGATCGGCGTTCCGTAGCTGGTCGGGGAATCCGGCCGGGGCGTCTCCCAAAGTGTGCGGCCCGTGGCCAGATCCACGGCCATCACCGACGACCCGGTGGCCAGGTCACGGTTGAGGATCACCCGGTCCGACAGCAGCAGCGGCGACGTGCCGGAGCCAAAGTTGCCGGCAGTCCGGGCCACGGGCAGGTCGTGCTTCCATAGCTCCTTGCCGTCAACGTCATAGGCCCGCAGGCCGCAGGAGCCGAAATAGACCACCACGTGCCGCCCGTCGGTGACCGGAGACCCGGCCGCCGGACTGCCCTCCGAGCCGTGGAACTCTTCCAACGTGGTGGCCCCGGCATCCCGCGACCACAGCAGCCTGCCATCGCGCAGGCCGTAGGCCCGCGTCTCCAGCTTCCCGTCGGCAACGGTGGTCACAAAAACCCGGTCGCCCCAGACCACGGGCGACGACGGCGACCCCGGCACCTCGGTTTGCCACGCCACCCCGGCGCCCGGCCCCGGCCGCAGCGGCGGCTGGGCGTCCACGGCGACGCCCGAACTGTTGGCGCCGCGAAATGCCGGCCAATCCGTCGTGCCAGCCAGCAGCGGCGTCCCCAAATGCGCCAGGGTGCAGGACAACAGCAAGCCTGGGAAACGAATCGTCATGTCAGTCAGACTGCCGTCTCCCGGTGCCGGCGCAACCCTGGGATTTGAGCGCGCTGCGCGCCTTGGGACTGCGGGGACTTGCCACCGCTTTGGCGTTGGCCCCAAACGATGCACGCCATGGGGACCAATCCTCATTTCGCGACCGGCGCGTCATTGCAAAGCGGCGGCTGCGCTGCGCTCCGCCGCCCGCACTCCAAAACGTATCGTCAACGCGCCGAAGCGCCGCCCAGGCGCCAGAGCTTGCCGTCGCTGCGGACAAACAGGGAGTTTGCAGCGATGGACGGGGTGCCGATGACGGCCTGACCGAGGCCGAATTCGCTCACCACCGATCCCTCCGGTTTCGACGGATCCACCACCTGCACCAGGCCCTCCTCGTTCACGCAGTAGAGCAGGCCGCCTGCCGAGACCGGCGTGGCGCTGAAGGGGCCCTTGAGCCGCAATTGCCATTGCCGGGAGCCGTCCGAGGCATTGCCGCAGGTCAGGATGCCGCCGTCGTTGAGGGTGAAGACCTGGTTTCCGAGCACCACCGGACTCGGCGTGCCCGGCCGCAGTTGCCCGGCCTTCCACAAGGTGTTCATCGCCGCCCCTTCCGCGCCGGGCTCCAGCACGGTCAGGCCGTTGGACGGTACGAAGAGTTTTCCCCCGCTGACCGTCGTGGACGGCACCGTGGAGGCGCCCTGATCGAAGTTCCATATGGTGCGGCCGGTCTTCGGATCCACCACCTGAACCCCCTTGGACGACTGCAGGACCACATGCGTCCGGCCATCGGCGCCCTTCAGCAGGGACGGCGAGGTCCAGTTGGCCTTCCTCGGACGGTCCACCTTCCACCGGTTCACCCCGGTTCGGGCATCGAGTCCGGCGGTGAACGACTCCGCATCGCTCTCCACCTGGGCCACCAGCACGCCATCGGTGACCACCAGCGAGGAGGACATCCCCAGCGAATTGCTCGCGTTCGGGTAGTCACGTCCGAGCCCGCGATACCAGGCCAGGTTGCCGTCCAGGTCCAGCGCCACACAGTCGTTGGAGGAGAAGATCGCGTAGATCCTTTCCCCGTCGCTGGCCGGCGAGGGGGTCGCGCCGCTGATCTTCTCATGGGTCATGGTCCGGCCCGTGGCCCAGAACTGACGCTCCCAGCGCAGCGAGCCGTCGGACAGATTGAAACAGAGCACGTGCAGGCGGTCCTGCTTCGCGCCGCTGCTCGCGGTGACGAACACCCGATCGCCGACGATGACCGGGGACGACAGGCCGCGTCCCGGGAGGTCCGCCGTCCAGGTCACCGACTGGGCATCGAACTGCGCCGGAACGCGGTCGTCCGCGGCGACGCCATTGCCCAGCGGGCCGCGGAACTGGGTCCAGTTGCCGGCCAACGCGGGGCCGGCAAGCAGGCCGGCGACAAGGAGGGTGATGGGCTTCATGGCGAGGAAGGAGGGCGTCATCGGGTGGATCGGATCGGCGTGCCCTGGGCGTCGGTCACCCGGAGCTGAAATTCCCATTCCTTGGTCCAATCCTCGGTCTGCTCGTTCTGACAGCACTTCACCAGCAGCACGTTCTTGCCGGACTGGATCTGGACTGGCAGCCGGTACTGGTCCATCTCGGCAGCCCGGTGGTACTCGTCGCGGCCGAAAAGGAGCTTCCCGTTCCACCAGACCTTCCAGCCGTTCTTGCATCCCAGTCGGATCTCCGCCGGCCGCGCCGCGTCGCTCCAAAATTCGGTGCGGGCATATCCGGTCACTTCCTTGAGAGGCGAGAACGGCTTGTTGAAGTCGAGCATCCCGTGGTCGTCCTTGGTTTCCAGCGGCTGCCAGCGGACGGCACCGCTCTTCCCTGGAACCTCCCCGCTGGCTCCGGCAGGAGTTTCCGGCGGGAACTCGCTGGCGAATCCCGTCCCGCCGGTGTTGTCGAAGGGACCGATGACCTCCCAGCGGGTCACCCAGCCCAGGATTTCCCGAAGGTCCACGGTCTCCCCGAGGTCACGCAGCGTCTGGGCGAGGGCATCCACCTGATCCGCCTCGCGGGCATAACCCAGCGCCTTGCGGTATCCGGCCGCCGCGGCCGCCTTGTCCCCGGCAGTCGCGCGGGATGCCGCATCGGCCGCCAATGCGGCCACAGCCTCGCGTCGCAGTTCCGTGCCCGGATCGTTGACAAACTCCGGCAACAGCACCCGGGCGCGCGCGGGGTCCGCTCGCGCAATCATCTCGTAGGCCAGCCGCCGCGCCCGGGGATGATGCGAGGTGTCCTGCAGCACCTGCTCCAATGCGACCACGGATACCGGTCGCCCCGCCGCCGCCTCACGCTGCGCGATGGCCTCCACCGCGGCACGGAGCCAGTTGATGGCGTAGTCATTGGCGCCGTCCATGGACACCAGCAACGCCGGCACGGAATCCGCCCCCGCCGCCGCCAGAACCTGCCACGCGGCCGCGGCTCCGGGATTCCCCTTCCCCTCCGGCCCCACGGATTTTACCGCCGCCACC
>JAFLEG010000391.1 GCA_017302195.1 Verrucomicrobiota bacterium | reverse complement strand
GCGGCCCGATGCGCGACACGCTCGAGTCCTTCATTGCCGGCGGGGGCAACGCCGCCTTCTTCAGCGGCAACGCGGTGTGCTGGCAGATCCGCAACGAGGACTCCGGACGCGCCTTCACCACCTGGAAGCAGAACGTGGGATCGGATCCGGTCTTCAAGACCCGCGACTTCAAGACCCTGGCCTCGCTGTGGAGCCATCACCTGGTGGCCCGTCCGGAAAACCAGCTCACCGGCGTGGGCTTCCTGTGGGGCGGGTACCGGGGCAGCCACGGACAGTTCATGGGCGAGCCGGCGGAATACACCGTGCACCGTCCGGACCACTGGGTGTTCGAGGGCACCGGACTCACCCGCGGCGCGGTCTTCGGCGGCGCGGACACCGTGGTCGGCTACGAGACCGACGGCTGTGAACTGGAATGGCGCGACGGGTTGCCGCATCCGACCCGCCGCGACGGCACCCCGGACACCTTCACCGTGCTGGCGACCTGTCCGGTGCGCTGGCAGGAGGACGACTGCGAATGGTACGAACGCTGGGAGAAGGGCCGCACCGGCGCCGCCACCCTCGGCGTGTACACCCGCGGCGGCACCGTCTTCACCGCCGCCACCACCGACTGGTCCCACGGCCTCCGCGGACGCGACCCCGCCGTCGAGCGCATCACCCGCAACGTCCTCGACCGCCTCGCGCGGTGAGCCCAAAAACGGTTTGGCGACGGAGGGCCCGACGCGTCGAGGGTTGCCGCGGGGAAATGACTGGCGCCGTCGCCGGGGGCTGAGGCCGAATTGCGCCATGCGAGCCCCTCGCCGGATGTTCGGGAGATTCCAGGTCGCCGGCTCACCTCACCGGGACGGCTTCACGCTGATCGAGCTGCTGGTGGTGGTGGCGATCGTCGCCATTCTGGCGGGGATGCTCCTGCCGGCGCTGGCACGCGCGAAGGCGAAGGCGCAGTACGCACGCTGCGTCAGCAACGAACGGCAGATCGGTCTGGGCTACCTGCTCTATGCCGGAGACCAGGCCGACTTCCTCCCGGTGGCCGGCACCGAGGTGCCGCCGGGGTCCGGATGGGTCGCCCCGAGCCGCTGGTTCCAGGAAATTCTTCCCTACATCGGCAATGCCTCCATGGGAACGAATGGCTTCACCAACCTGGTCGCCAACAACCAGGTGGTCGCCTGCCCCACCGCGCGCCTGGGCACCAATGTCATCCCGGCCAACATCCCCGGCGCCCGCAGCTATGGCGGCTACGGACACAACCACGCCTACCTGGGCTACACGCAGTCCGACCATGTGAAGCTGGGCATCATCACCAAGCCGTCGGAGACCTGCATGAATGGCGATGGCATGGATCCGACCCGGGGTCTGTCCTGGTGGAACAACGGCTACCTCTACCCACCCAGCCTGCGCATTCCCGAGTTCCGGTACGTCCGTCATGGGAAGGGCGGCAACTACGTCTGGGCCGACGGACACGTGAGCGGCGTCCCGTGGGCCGTCATGTCGCGGGGACTCAATGGCCGGGTGGACTGGTACTATCAGCCGCGCCCCTGACCCGCGGCCCTGCCATTGGCGGAGCGGGATTCCCCGCGGAAGCGCGGCGCCGCATCCATGCCGACGATTGTTACGAGGCGCACGCGGGGGTGCGTGAGCTCCCCAGCAGGAGTCACTGCAGGATTCCGGCAGAGCCCCTGCGGTGAATTCCTGTGTCCCGGTTTCGGGATGACGCCTTCCCGGAAGCGGCATGCCTTCGGGCGGTGGCACCTCAGCCGCAGCCATTCCATGGAATTCGGAGCGCTGGCACCGCAGAGGCACGGGGACACAGAGAGAACTGCCGAATTCATGGGGGCCGCACCACTCACCGGACAGGGATTCTGCCTCTCACAATTCCCACCGTCTTTGCTCCGGGTTTCCTGCGCCTCCGTGGTGCAGCACGGGTGCTTCCGCGCCTGGAACACGGATCTGGCACCCGGATTGCGACTCCGGCCGGGCACCCATCCCCCGCTGGGGGGGCGGGAACTGAACTCTCCGCCATGACCCATCTCCGCTTTGCCCTCCGCCAACTGCTCAAGAGTCCGGGCTTTACCGCCGTGGCGGTGCTCACGCTCGCGCTGGGCATCGGGGCCACCACCGCCATCTTCAGCGTGGTCAATGCCGTGGTGCTCCGGCCCCTGCCCTATCTGGAGCCCGACCGTCTGGTGCGGATCTATTCCGAGTTCCCCGGATTCCCGAACGGCGGTCTGAGGCGCTTCGCGGTCTCGACGCCGGAATACTTGGAGCTGAAGCGGGAGACCAAATCCTGGGAGACGCTCGACGCCTGGAACGGCGGCGGCGTGAACGTCGGGAGCGACACCCATCCCCGCCGGACCCGCGGGGCGGGGGTGACCGGGGACCTGTTCCGCTCCCTCGGAGCGATGCCGTTGCTGGGGCGGACCCTCACCCCGGAGGACGACGCGCCGGGAGGTCCGCAGGTCGCGGTCATCGCCCACAGCCTGTGGCAGGGGGCGTTCGGGGGTGCGGCTGACGTCCTCGGACGGGAACTGCGCCTCGACGGCACCCGGTTCACCGTGGTGGGGGTCATGCCGGATGCGTTTGAGTTTCCCCCGGGGCAGATCGAGCGCACCGAGGTCTGGGCACCCCTGCAACTGGACCCTGCCAATCCCGGCGGGCGGACGGATCATGGCCTGAGCCTGGTCGGCCGGCTCCGGTCCGGAGTCACGCTGGCTCAGGCGCAGTCCGAGCTGGCCGCGCTGCAGGCGCACTGGGGCGAAGATTCCGGACACCGCCTCGACGGAACCAACCACACGGTGGTGTGCTTCGGACTGCACGACGAGACGGTCCGCAACGTCCGCCCCGCCCTGCGCATGCTCCTGGGGGCGGTGGTGTTCCTGCTCCTGATCGCCTGCGTCAACGTGGCCAACCTGCTGCTGGCCCGCGCCGAATCCCGTCAGCGGGAAATCGCCATCCGGTCCGCCCTCGGGGCCGGCCCCCGGTCGCTGGGGTTCCAGTTTCTGGTCGAGGGCGCCCTGCTCGCGGCCGCGGGCGTCGTGGTGGGGCTGTTCCTGGCCTGGACGGGCCTGGAGCTGCTGAAGTCCGCCGGGCTGACCACCCTGCCCCGCGCCGCCGGCATCGGCATCAACGCCCCGGTGGTGCTGTTCGCGATGGCGATCTGCGGGCTCACCAGCGTGGCTTTCGGACTGACGCCGCTGCTCCACGTGCTCCGCGGCAATCTCCAGTCGGTGCTGAAGTCCACCGGTGCGGCCACCACCGGCACCGGCGGCATCCAGCGCTTCCGGCAGGTCCTGGTGGTGGGGCAACTGGCCCTCTCCCTCACGCTGCTGATCGGCACCGGACTGATGCTCCGCGCCTTCTGGAACCTGCTGGAGGTCCCGCTGGGCTTCGATCCGAAGCAGGTCACCGCCGCCTCCATCGCCCTGCCGGGCTCCACCTATCGCGGTCCGGAGATCGGCGAGTTCTGGACACGCCTGAAGGGACGCCTCGATGCCCTGCCCGGTGTCGAGCACGCCGCGCTGGCGTCCGGACTGCCCCCGCAGCATTCCAGCACCCACTCCGATACCGCCATTGAGGGCTACGTGGGCGGCGCGGGCCGCCCGCCGCAGAACGTCGAGTTCTACCTCAGCGTGAGCCCCGGCTATTTCGAGACGATGCGGATCCCCCTGCTGGAGGGGCGACTCTTGGATGCGCGGGATGATGCCGGCTCCCCGGAGGTGGTGATGATCAACCAGACCATGGCGCGCACCTTCTGGGGGGAGGACAGCCCCGTGGGCCGCCGCATCCGCCCGAGTGGCACCACCAACTGGTGCACCGTGGTCGGGGTGGTGGCGGACACCCGCAACGCCGGACTCGACCGCGCCCTGGGCACCGAGATCTACCTGCCATTCACGCAGCCCGCCGGGCAAAACCGCGCGCGGCGCATGTCGGTGGTGGTCCGCGCCCCCGGCGACCCGGCCCGCATCGTGGAGGGCCTGCGCCGGGAGCTTCAGGCCATGGATCCCTCGCTGCCCCTGGCGGAGATCCTCACCCTGGAGGACCGCGTTGCGGCGGCGCGGTCCCGTCCCCAGCTGCTCACCCTCTTGCTAACGCTCTTTGCCAACGTCGCCCTCGCGCTCGCCATGGTCGGCATCTACGGCATCATTTCCTACACGGTGGCGCAGCGCACGAAGGAGTTCGGTCTGCGGATGACCCTGGGCGCCCGGCGCAGCGACGTGCTGGGCAATGTGCTGGGGCGCGGGATGACGCTGGCCGCGGCCGGGATTGCCCTGGGTCTGGCGGGCGCGTTCCTCCTGACCCGGTTCCTGGCCTCCCAGCTCTTCGGTGTCACCCCGACCGACCCGGCCACCTTTGCCCTGGTGCCGGTGCTGTTTGCCACGGTCGTCTTCCTCGCCACCTGCATCCCGGCCCGCCGCGCCACCCGCATTGATCCCATGGAGGCCCTCCGCCATGAATGATCTCCGTGTTGCCCGGCGCCACTCTCCTTGCCTCCGGAGGGCGGACTCCACCACTCTCCCCGCGTGCCGGCTCCCTCCGAATTCCACAGCGTCACCGTCGTCACCAAGGCCAACGTGTACTTTGACGGCCGGGTGGTGAGTCACTCCATCCTGTTCCCCGACGGATCCAAAAAGACCGTCGGGCTGATCTACCCCGGACGCTACCACTTCGGGACCACCAAGGCGGAGCGGATGGAAATCATTGCCGGCGGCTGCGAGGTGACGGTGGACCGTCAACCGGGCGTCCGCGCCGTCGCCGCCGGCGGCGAGTTCGATGTCCCGGCCAGCTCCGGATTCGACATCGAGGTCCGCAGCGGGATCTGCGAGTACGTCTGCAGCTTCCTGGATTGAGCCCCGGGGGCATCCCATGACCCTGCCCCACGCCATCGCGACCCTGCTGTACGCCTTCAATGACCGCGATGAGGTCCTGCTGCTGGAGCGGCGGCGTCCGCCAAACCAGGGCCTCTGGTCGCCGCCCGGCGGCAAGCTCAGGACCGAACTCGGCGAGTCGCCCTACGCCTGCGCCTGCCGCGAGGCCCATGAGGAGATGGGGCTCGACCTGCGCCCGCGGGACCTGCATCTCACCGGCATCGTCAGCGAGCACGGCTATCTCGGCCAGTCCCACTGGCTGATGTTCCTCTTCGAGGTGCTTCCCC
>JAFLEG010000390.1 GCA_017302195.1 Verrucomicrobiota bacterium | reverse complement strand
CCGCCATAGCGCGCGGCAACGCCTTTGTCGCCACAGCGGATAATCCCTCGGCCATCTACTACAATCCCGCCGGGATCACCCAGCTTCCCGGCCACCAACTCCGCGGCGGGGTGTACGGCCTGAAGCTCGATGTCTCCTATGAGTCTCCCGCGGGCCAGAGCTTTGACAACGAGGCCAAGCTCCATGCCGTACCCCAACTGTTCTACACCTACGGAGCCGAAAAGATTCCCGTAGCCTTCGGCCTGGGGGTATACTCGCCCTATGGGCTGAGTTCGGAGTGGCCCCAGGACACGGGATTCCGGACGGTGGCGACCCAGGGACGCCTGACCTACGTCACCGTCAATCCCGTGGCGGCGTGGCGGATCACCCCGAAAATTTCCGTCGCCGCGGGACTAACCGTCAATTACGCCGACACCGACCTGCAGCAGGGCTTCGCCACGCCGCTCGCCGGCGCCGGGGACACGTTCAAGTTCCAGGGCAACGGCATGGCGGTCGGGTTCAACGCCGGACTCCTCTGGAAGCCGATGGAACAACTGCAGTTCGGGGTCAACTACCGGAGCGCCACCACCGTGGACCTCAGCGGCACCACGACGTTCAACGCGCCGGGAATGGATGCCACCCAGGACGCGGACGCCGACTTCAAGTTCCCGCAGAACGTGGTGTTTGGGGTCTCCTGGCGTCCGTCACCGAAATGGAATCTGGAGTTCAACCTCGACTGGACGGACTGGGGCCGGCTCGACACCGTGACCATCCACCAGCCGCCCGTCCCGGACGGCGCCCTGGTGTTGAACTGGGATTCCAGCTTCTACTACGAATTCGGGGTCACGCGGTACCTGAATCACGGCTGGACCGTCAGTGCCGGTTACATCTTCAACGAGAACTCCGTTCCTGACGCCTACTACCAACCGCTCGTCGCGGACGAGAACCGCCACTTCTTCAGCGCGGGATTCGGATGGCAGGGCGAGCACCTGGCCGTGGATTTCGCCTACCAGTTCGGCTACGGGCCGGACCGCACGGTGACGGGCAGTGCGCCCAGCCTGTGGAATCAGAACGCCGACGGCACCTACCGGTTCCTGAGCAATGCGGTATTCGCCAGCGTCGGGTGGCGCTTCTGACGCGGCCGCCCTTCAGAAGGTGCCGGCGAGCAGCCGTTCCCACAGCCGGTCATTGGTCATGGCCCGGACCAGGAACTCCTCGCTGTGCGCCGCCGTCGTCGGGGCCACAGGTTCCACGGGCAGCGTCAGTGAAAGCGTCTGGCCGCGGCCGGCACCCGCCTTCTGGCGAATGCGTCCGCCATGGTGATACACGATGAAATAGCACGCCATGAGCAGCACGCCCGACCGCTGGACTTCGGGATTGCGAGTGAACACCGGGTCCACCATGGCCAGCAGCGCCGCCGAGGAGAGACCCGGTCCGTCATCCAGGAGAAACACCTCGATCTCGGCCGGATGCAGGCCATCCGCAGGCCGGAGTGCCGCCTCGATCCGGACCACGGCGCCATCCTTGAGGCTGGCCAACTCCTCCTGCAGCAGGAGCGGGAACAGCTTGCTGAAACGGCGCAGATCCACCCGCGGACGCGGCAGTTCGGCCGGGACCAGATTGCTGACCTGGATGCGACGGCCGGACAGCTCGGGACCCATCGCCACCAGGGCGTCGTCCAGGGACTCCCGGAGATTGACCTCGGTGGTGAACTCGAACGGGCCGACCGCCTGCTCGGCCAGGCTGTCCAGCAGGCCCAGGACCGAACGCACCTGGGTCTGGACATTGCGGTGCGCCTCCTGCCAGAAGGCCGGCTGCTGCATGGCTGCCGGATCGGGCTGGCCCGGGGCCGCCATCTCCGGAGCCAGTTCCAGAAACTGCTGCACGGCCTCGAAGGTGTTGTGCAACTGGTTTCCCAGGCCGGCTGCCAGCAGTCCAAGGCTGAGCACGCGGTCCGTGATGATCAGGCGGTGGAGCGCGGACAGCTTTTCGCGCATCAGCAGGTCCCGCTCGGTCTGCACCATGAAGAACTCCAGGCAGCGCTTCAATGTGACCTCGAGGTCGGCGACGTCCCAGGGCTTGGTGACGTATTTGTAGATGGCGCCGCTGTTGATGGCATCAATGGCCGCATTCAGGTCGGAGAAGGCGGTCACCAGCACCCGCAGGATCTGCGGACGCAGCCGGCGGGCACGCTCCAGGAACTGGACGCCCTTCTCCCCGGCCATGCGCTGGTCGGAGAGAATCAGGCCGATTTCCTCCTGATGGTCCTCCAGGATCTGGTACCCGGCCTGCGCGTTGGGCGCCGTGAAGATCCGGAAGGTGTCGCCAAAGGTCAGCGTGAAGTACTTGAGCGATTTCTCCTCGTCGTCCACGTAGAGGATGGCAAATCGCTGGTAATCGTAGTGGGTCTTCATGCGGTGGGAACGGCGGCGGATTTCGCCTCAATCGGAAATTCCAGAAGGAACTCGCAGAAGCGGCCTTCCTCGGTGTTCACGAGGATGCGCCCCCCCCATTCCGTCACCATCCGGTAACAGAGACTCAGCCCGAGGCCGGTCCCCTCGCCCACATCCTTGGTGGTGAAGAACGGATCGAAGATCTTGTCCAGGTTGGACGCCGCGATGCCGGGACCGTTGTCCCAGACCGACACCAGGGCCCGCGTGGCCTCCTCGCGGGCCTGCAGCCGGATCGTCGGCACGCCTTCGGCATCCGGCGACCGGGTCGCCAAGGAATCCAGGGAATTCTGGAGCAGGTTGATGAGCACCTGGAGCAGTCTGCTGGAGGAGGCTCCCACGGTGAAGCCGGAAGGAATCGCATTCTCCACCGTCACATTGCCGCGCCACTCGGCGGCCAGGAACCGCAGCGCCGCCTCCACCGTCTCGCCGACCTGGACCGCCGTCACCGTGCCGTCCCCCGGATGGGAGAACCGCCGCAGGTCGGAAACGATCCGCACCACCCGGTCCACGCCCTCGTTGATGTCGGCCAGCACCATCTCAAACCGGCTGCGCGCCACGGCGGACAGGTCGCCGCCCTGACGCCCCAGCACCACCAGACCGGTTTTGACATAGTTCAGCGGGTTGTTGATCTCGTGGATCACCCCGGCGCTGAGGCGGCCCAGCGACGCCATCTTTTCGGACTGCACCAACTGCATCTCGGTCTCCTTCAATTCCTCGATCGTGGCCTCCAGGACCTGCTTCTGGCGCACGAGGTCTCGTTGCAGACGATGCGACTCCACCAGGTTCTTCAGACGGATGTGCAGTTCGACTCCGGAGAATGGCTTGGTCAGGAAATCATCTGCACCCGCCTGCAGGCCGCGGAGCTTGGTCTCCTCGTCTGCCCGCGCGGTCAGCAGCACCAGGGGAATCCCGCGGGTGGCGGTGCGGCTCCGGAGCTCCCGGCACACCTCCAGGCCATCCCGCTCCGGCATCATCATGTCGCAGAGGATCACCTCGGGCAGAAACTGGGTGGCCTTGTCGGTCGCCTGGAGCCCATCCACCGCCTCCAGCACCTGAAACTCGGAGGAGAGCTGGGACTTGAGGAAGCGGAGCATGTCCGGTTCGTCGTCGGCGATCAGAATGCGCGGAAGGCCGCCGGAGGTGGCGGTCTCCACCTGGCGGATGGATTCCCGCAGCGAGGTGATCGAGGGAAACAGATCGGCCCGGCGGTGCAGATTGGCCAGCCACGCAGGATCCACCGCCGCCGTTTCCGGGGCAGGCTCCGGTTCGGGGTCCTCCACCGTCACGTCGGCCGATCCGGCAGTGATCCACGGCAGCCGCAGCGTGAAGGTGCTGCCCTTCTGGAGTTCGCTGACGAGACCCACGGATCCCCCCTGCACCTCAATCAACTCCTTGACCAGCGCCAGACCGATCCCCACCCCCTGATACTTCCGGTGGGAGGAGGTGTCCGACTGCCAGAACCGGTCAAACACGCGCGGCTGCTCCTCCGGCTTGATGCCGATGCCGGTGTCCGCGACCTCGATCACGAGTTCGTCCCGATCCCGGAAAGTCCGGCAGGTCACGGTGCCCCCGCCGGGGGTGAATTTGATGGCGTTGGTGAGCAGGTTGAGCAGGGACTTCTCCAGCTTGTCCCGGTCCACGGACACCGCACCCACCGTCTCGGCAATCTCCCGGTGCAGATGGATGCGGCGGTCCTCGGCAAACTTGCGGGCCGATTCCACGATGCCGGCAATGAACTCGGGAACCGCGACGCTCTCCCGCCGGACCGCCATCCGGCCTGACTCCAGCCGCACCAGATCGAGCAGGTCATTGATGAGCTTCAGCAGCCGGAGCCCGTTGGCATGCATCGTCTGCAGGTGCCCTGCCGACTCCTCGCTTCCCAGCCGCGCGCCGGGCCGGCGCAGGGCCTCAAGCGGCGCCAGCAGCAGGGTGAGCGGCGTGCGCAGCTCATGGCTGATGTTGGCAAAGAAGCGGCCCTTGATCTCGTCCAGTTCCCGCAGCTTCCGGTTGTTCGCCTCCAACTGGGCCTGATTCCGGTTCAACTGAAAGCGCAGCGCGAATTCGCGCAGGCGGAGCTGGTTGTACAGCGCATTGCCCGCGACGACGATGACGGCGGTGAGGCTCAGGAAGTACAGGTTGTTGAACCGGTCGGCCGCGGATGCGGGGGGCTCCGAGACCGGGGCCGCCAGGCAGGCCGCGAGATACATCAACACCACGGCCCCGGTGATCCCGAGCGATTCGGCCACCGTCCAGCGGGCCACCACGTTGACCGCGATCAGCACCAGGTTGAGGCCGGCATAGTACGAGGATTGAACGCCATTGGAGACCGCGATCATCACGGCAATGCATCCGGCGGGCAGGAGCGCGATGGGCGGTCCCAGCCAGAACACATGCCGCTCCCCCCAGGCGGTGAAGTGCAGGGCCAGCAGGCCGCAGGTCAGCAGGGAGCAGAGCAGGCGCAGCCCGAGAAAGGGCTCCGAAAGCCTCGGATACACCTCGGCATCCAGCAGGTATCCGAGGGGCATCAGCAGAATGACCAGCAGGCAGCCCAGTTTCCCGATGCGCAGACGCTCCCGGAGATCCTCCGCCGCAAAGGCGGCGCGGAACTCCGGGTCGGAGGCACGGGCGGGGTCAGCTTCCCGGGGAATTGCGGACCTCAAGATAGATGTTAACGCCCGTATCATCCGACTTGGTGAAAATGTTGGCGGCCGCCACCCCGGTCGGGTGCAGCAGCTTCATCTGCTCCG
>JAFLEG010000389.1 GCA_017302195.1 Verrucomicrobiota bacterium | reverse complement strand
GAACAGGTCGCCGTCGTTGTTCTGGTTCAGATCGCGGGTCCGGAACACCGTGCCAAACCCGTGCCCTTCGCCCCAGTACACATCCATCACCAGGGTCCAGAGGTTGGCGTTGTTGCCGCCGCCGTTGGCCGCGAGGCCCGGCTTCACGCGGATGCCGGTCTTGCGGAAGTCCTCGCCGTTGTCGTTGCGCGGGATGACCAGGAACTGCGCGGGCTGTCCGCCGATGGCCGGAATGTCGGCGTAGGTTCCCTGGCCGCTGGTGCCGAAGTCGTAATGGGACGACAGCGCGGGATCAATGTAGGCCACCGGCTGGCCGATGGTCGGAGCCAGGTCGCCATCAAAGGTCCAATGTCCCTTGATGCTCGGATCCGTGGTCTGGGGTTCCGGAACGCCGGCCGCGGAGGGTCCTCCCAGGGCGAGAACCTCGTCGTCGGTCAGGGCGACCGGACGGAACTGCAGGGAGTTGATGAGCACGGTGCTCTGCTCGTTGTCGTCGCCGTCGTTGAACATGAAAATCTCCGACGGGAGCGAGTACCGGCCGTCCACATTGGCGCCGTCGCCGCTCGGGTCGTCGCGGTGCTTCACGCCGTTGACGTACTTGGCGAAGCGCTTGGGCGTGGACGTCATGTCCGCCACGAACACGATGCGCGCCCAGGTGTTGCGCTGGTGGCTGTTCGCCGGGTTGATGCCGTCGTAGTTCGAACAGCAGCCCTTGCCGTACGAGCCATCCGACGCCCGCCAGAACAGGTCGCCGTCGTTGTTCTGGTTCAGGTCCCGGGTCCGGAACACTGTGCCAAACCCGTGCCCCTCGCCCCAGTACACGTCCATCACCATCGTCCACACGTTGGCGTTGTTGCCGCCGCCGTTGGCCGCGAGGCCCGGCTTCACGCGGATGCCGGTCTTGCGGAAGTCCTCGCCGTTGTCATTGCGCGGGATGACCAGGAACTGGGCCGGCTGTCCGCCGATGGCCGGAATGTCGGCGTAGGATCCCTGACCGCTGGTGCCGAAGTCGTAGTGGGACGACAGGGCGGGATCAATGTAGGTGACCGCGGCCCCGGTCTTTGCCTGGAGGTTTCCGTTGAACTCCCACTGGGCGGAGACCCCGTTGTCAGCGGGGCCAGCCGGAGCCGGAATGCCGGCCGCCGACGGTCCGCCCAGGGCGGCCACCTCGTCATCGGTCAGGGCGCCGTCACGGAACTGGAGGGCGCTCACCAGCACGGTGCTCTGCTCGTTGTCGTCGCCGTCGTTGAACATGTAGATCTCCGACGGGAGCGAATACCGGCCGTCCACATTGGCGCCGTCGCCGCTCGGGTCGTCGCGGTGCTTCACCCCGTTGACGTACTTGGCGAAGCGCTTGGGCGTGGACGTCATGTCCGCCACGAACACGATGCGCGCCCAGGTGTTGCGCTGGTGGCTGTTCGCCGGGTTGATCCCGTCGTAGTTCGAGCAGCATCCCTTGCCGTACGAGCCATCCGACGCCCGCCAGAACAGGTCGCCGTCGTTGTTCTGGTTCAGATCGCGGGTCCGGAACACCGTGCCAAACCCGTGCCCTTCGCCCCAGTACACATCCATCACCAGGGTCCACACATTGGCGTTGTTGCCGCCGCCGTTCGGCGCCAGACCCGGCTTCACACGGATGCCGGTCTTCCGGAAGTCCTCGCCGTTGTCGTTGCGCGGAATGGCCAGGAACTTCGTGGACTGGCCGCCAATGCCCGGAATGTCGGCGTAGGAACCCTCGCCGCTGGTGCCGAAGCCGTAGTGCGAGGCCAGCGCGGTGTCTATGTAGGCGATGTCCTCGCCCACCGAGGCATTCAGGGTGCCGTCGTCGAAGGTCCAGTATCCAGTGGCCGCCGGGCCGCTCACGTTCTCACAGGCGCCCGGGAGGGTGGAGAATTCCCAGGTGCTGGTCACCGTGTTCCCGGAACCGTCTGCAAAGCTCAACACCACCGGGTACACCCCCTCGGGCACATGTCCCGGATGCCGGTAGCTGATGGTGGTCTGCTTGCCGTTCTTGGTCACCACCGGGGTCAGCACGGTGTCCAGGACCTGCAATTGAATGGAGGCGGCATTCACCACGGTGGTGTCCTCGGTCACCACCACGTCGAGGCTCAGCTTCGGGCTGACACCGGTTTCCCCGGGGGCGGGTTTGGCGCTGCTGATGTAGGGCGCCGCGGCGGTGGACCGGTCGCGGTAGGCCTTGATGTGGCCGGCAGTGCCACGGTCGTTGACGAGGATCTTCTCGCCGGCGGCGTTCACCGAGTAGAGCTCGCAATGGGCATCCCCGCCGCCCTCGTACCAGAGCAGGCGCACGCCATAGATTCCGGCCTCGGCGACCAGGAAGCTGGCGGTGGTGGTGGACACGCCGTTGAAGGTCGCAAGCACCGGCGCGGTGACATCCCGGGGATCCTTGCCGATGGACAGCTTGAAACCGTCATCGCTGGTCACCCCAAGCGTCACGACTCCGGCCGGCAGCTCCAGGTAGGCGATGCTCTCCACGACAATGTTGTCAAAGACCTCGGCGCCTTCCGTCGTGGTCCCGGGATATCCGGGAATCGGGTCGTCGGTCGGGAAGTTTCCGGCGCCGAGCTGGTCGTCGTCATAGTTCACGGTGGCCAGGGTGAAGGAGCCGTCGGCGTTGGCGCCGAAGCTGTTGGCGACGTTGGGTCCCAGCTCGCCCGCAAGCTGCCGTTCGGCGCCCGCCACGCTGGCCGTGGTCGGCGACACCACCTGGTACACGCGGGCGCGGAATCCGCTGGAGCCGGTGTTGATGCTGCCGGCCGCCGCCTTGGCCGTGGCGGGAATGGTGAGGTACTTCGCCACCGCGAACTCGAAGGCGAATGTCTTGGCGCCGTCATAGGTCAGGACCACCTGGTGACTCGATCCCGATGCCAGAAAGCCGGGCGGGTCGTAGGTGATGGTCCGGGTGTTGCCCTGGCTCTGCACCGCAAAGGTCAGTTGCACGGCCGGCGAGGAAAGGTTCTCCACCACGATGCTCACGATGGCGTCCGGCGACGCGTTCTGCGCCGCCGGGGCCTTCGAGGCGACATAGGCGCCGCCGCCCACCGTGGCGGTGGTGATGTTCACGTCGTCAATCCAGTGGTTGTTGCGGATGGCCGCGGTGAGCTCCGCGGTGCCGGCGCCAAAACCGAACACGCCGGCAATCGGCGTGTAGCCGATTCCCACATTGTCATAGACCTTCACCCCGTCGTAGGTCACGTCGAGCGTGCCGTCCGGATCAATCTTCACCTCCACATTGGCAAACCGGGCCGCCGTGGAGTTCGGTGGATAGGTCTGCAATCCGGCAAACTTCCGGACCGCCACCTTGGCCCCGCCGATCTTCACGATGATGCCCGGCGCATCGCCCGGGTCGTTGCCCTCGGCGCCGAAGCCGGCCAGGTTGTCAATGGTGTCGAAGGAGATCACCAGCCCCTGGCTGGTGCCGCCCCCTTCGCGGAACGGCGCATCGTCGGGAAGGTCCCCGGCCAGCACAAAGCTGAATCCCTGCGCGCCCAGCGAACTGCCGCCGCCCACGGCCGCCTTGAAAGTGGCGGTGAAACTCGAAATGGCGGCGCCGCCGTTGAAATCGGGCAACTTGTACGATCCGTTTTGCGGCAGGGGCTTCGGCGGATCGGCCGGCGGCAGGTCCGCCAGGTCGGTCAGCTTGAGCAAACCCTCCTCAATCTCGGCGATGCCAATGGGAAGGCCGCCGGGATCGGAGGAGAAGTCCGTGGAGAACGTGGCTGCGAACGCCGGCAGGCCACCGCCGGCCAGCAGCAGCGCCGCCGTCAGCGGCCGCCATAGACCCGGAGACCCATGCGCAGCGCGGCATGGCGGGAGGTTTTGGGGAGAGATCATGAGGTTCGAGGTGTGGAGGAACGGGAAACATTGCAGGACCCGGAGGAGACATCGGACGCAGGCGTCCGCATCCACCGGACACGATCTCCTGCGCCACCGATCCGGGACCTCCGACAGGCAGGGTGATCTCGAACACCACCCCCGGCGCGGGTGAGGCGTCGGCGGTAGCCAAAGTTCTTCCGGGGATAAGGACGGCTTAGTGAAGTCGGCTTGAAATGCCAAGCCGATTCTCGGCCCGCCTACGCGGTGTGCCGCGGGCAAGGCCCCGGAGGAGACAGGACGGCCAAACCAGGGGACGGCCCAGCTATTCGCCATTCACCGCCGCGGTCAGCACCTTGGGCAGCCTGCTCTTGTCTCCGATCTGCTGGAGCTGCCGTTTCGCCTCGGCGAGGAGGAACTTGACGTCCGTGAAGGGCTCGTGCCCGACGTCCTGCCAGCGGATGAGTCCATGGCCATCCACCAGAAACACGCCATGCAGCGGCACGTCTTCAAAGCCGTCGTACGCGCGGTACGCCTTGAAGACCTCCCGCGGTGCGTCCGCGACGAGGGGAAACGGGAACCCACCCGCAGACGTCGCCAGTGCCTGGGTCTTCCCGAGGGCGTCCGCGGAGTCCGCACTGATCGCGAGCATCCCGATGCCCGCCGCCTTGAAATCCGGCGCGAACGGTGTGAGCGCGTTGAGCTGCTCCAGGCAGTGAATGCACCCGTGCCCGAGGTAGAAGCAGACCAGCACGGGATGTCCGCGATGGTCACTCAGCGAGATCGCCCCGCCGTCCGCCGTCGGGAGGGTGAAGTCGGGCGCGGGCGCCGGTTCCCAGAGGAACGGTCCGAGCGTCGCCAGGTCGGGCCGGTCGCCGGAATCGGCGCTCGCCACGGCCGGGATCCGCCAGTCCGCGGGCAGCCCGAGTTCAGCAGCCAGCGGTTTCAACCGCTGGAAGACCGGCATGGCCAGGTCGAGGTGGGCGGAGAGGGCCCGAAGTTTGCCAAATGCGGCCGTTGCCTCGTTGGTCCTGCCCAACCGCCAGAGAACATCGGCCTGGTTGGCCAGCAGTTGAACCTGGTTGGTGCCCCCGTCCACCGCTTCCCGGGCCAGGGTTTCGGCACGGTTCGTCGCGCCCAACTGCAGCCAGACCAGCGACAGGCGCTCGTTGGACATGCTCTTCAGCGCCTGGACCTGATTGGTCAGGGAGTCGAGCGTGCCGGTGGGCAGGGCGTCGAGATAGAAGCCCGAAATAGAAGCTTGAACGTTGCGCCATTCTCCACGCAGACCAATTTCATAGTTATTCACTTTTTGGGGTTCAGGTTGCACTCGCTCGAACTGGAAATTGTT
>JAFLEG010000039.1 GCA_017302195.1 Verrucomicrobiota bacterium | reverse complement strand
GCACCGGACCGCTCTGCAGGGAGAGCACGCCGCCGATGAACAGCGACAGCACGCAGGCCATGAAGAGGCTGGCGTTGCCGATGTCGAACAACTGCTCGAACACCTTGCGGCGGTCCCGGGCGAGGCGCGGCAGGGCGCGCACCACCGCTCCGAAGAGCACGAGCATTTCACCGAGATTGCGAAACATGATGCGGAAGCCCGCCGGGGCCGGAGGAGACAATCACAAAGCCGGGCTGGTGCCGAATCATTCGGCAGGATTCTGCGGCCGCCCGGCGGAAGGCGGATCCAGCGCCGGCAGGCCGTCGAGGCTCCGGACATTCTTCCGGGCCTGATAGGCCGTCACGCCGTCCGGACCCTGCTTCACCGCCCAGGCATCCAGGACGTCGCGCTGCCGCTCGAAGGCATACTCCGGCACCGCAAAGCCGCAGGAGCTGCCGATGCGGTCCACCTCGATCCGGATCACCGACCGGCTGCCCGGATTGGGCGGGAACAAGGCGAGCAGGGCGTCAAACTCGGCATGCCCCTCGCGCACCACCTCGCCGCGTCCGTGGAGCCGGACGATCCGCGGGGCGCCGGTGAAGGCGCAGAACATCACCACGATCCGGCCGTTCTCCCGGAGATGCGCGATGGTCTCGGCGCCGCTGCCGGTGAAGTCCAGATAGGCGACCCGCCGCGGTCCCAGCACCCGGAACGAGTCCCCGCCCTTGGGCGAGGCGTTGATGTGCCCTTCCGCCGACAGCGGCGCCGTGGCCACAAAGAACAGCTTCTGTGCGGCGATCCATTCCTGAAGCTCCGGGGTGATTTCCTCAAGCACACTGCCCATGGTCGTGGTGGTTCAGCGGACGCGGGGGTTGCCGGGGCCGGCGACGGTCCCGCGACGGGTGGGGAAGACGGGGATGCGGTTGGTGGAGACCCGCTCCGGGCCTGCGGATTCAAAGTGCGGGTTCGGCAGCCACAGGAAGCGCCAGTGCCGGTCGCCCTCCGGCTTGCGCGTGGTCTGCACCAGCCCGAAGAGGGCCGAGGTCCGGACCTCGTTGGTGCTCACGTCGCGCCTGAAGAAGTTCCACAGCACCGACTGGCTGGCCAGTCCGCGGACGGGATCCTTCTGGCTCCAGTACAGCGACCACAGCGGCGCGTAGTTGCGGTCCAGGGCCTGGCGGTTGCGCGCGAAGTTTTCCAGCACGGCCAGCACCCGCAGGCGTTCGCGTCCGCTGGGGTCGTGCATCCAGTGGAAGAAGGGCCACAGCCCCGTCTCGCGCCGGTACTCGCCGGTCTCGCGGCTGCGCAGCAGGGTGTCGTCGTAGAGGAAGAAGAAGCTGCGCCACCGGTCGCGGTCGAAGGTGGTGTCCTCGATGTGCCGGTGCAGATAGACCGGCCAGAGCAGGAAGTTGCGCCGGGAGGTGCCGGCGCGGATGTCGCCATAGAAGGGCCACACCCGCCGGGCGGTCTTGCCCTCGCCGTTGGCCCAGCCGATGACCGGCCAGGGCGCGCCCCATTCCACATAGTTCAGCCGCCGGTCCTCGGTCCGGGTGAAGAGCGGCCACAGCCAGGTGGACTGGTCGCGGGCCGGCGAGCGGAGCCAGGCGTAGAAGGGCAGCACCCGGCCGTTCACCGCCTCATTGGTGGTACCGATGCCGGTGTGCTGGCGGTCCACCAGCGGCCAGAGGGCAAACCAGGAATCCGCGCCGGGCGAAAGCACCCGGTCGCCCAGGAAGTTGGTGGCCCAGGTCACCTCCTTGTGCTGCTGGCCGTAGAGCGGGAAGACCTGCCATCCGGTCAGGCCCGGCCCCTCCCGCGTGTGCACCAGCGGGTACAGGTAGTTCCGGGTCACCACCGACCCCTTGCGGGTCTTGGAATAGGCGGGGAATCCGTAGAACTCGATCTCGTCGCGGAAGAGCCGGTTGCGCAGGTGGCCGTAGAAGGGGAAGACCGCGAAGTAGTCGTTCGTGCCGCTGACCGAGCGCTGCTCGAAGTAGAACGGGAACAGGGTGCGGTGGATGTACCGGTCCGTCTCGTCCTGCTGTCCGGTGCTGACCCAGTTCAGCACCTGGGCGAGCTGCCAGCGCGATTCGCGTCCGCTCCGCCGCCAGGTCAGGGCCGGGTACAGGATGTCAAAGCGCTCGCGGTCCAGCACCGGGCTGTATTCGTACGACAGCAGCGGGACCAGTCCGGAGGAGAAGGTCTCCTCGGTCTCCTGCCACCAGGCCAGGGGTCCCAGCCCCTCCTGACGCCACCCCGCGTCCCAGATCGTCGGGAACGACGCGCCGAACGGCCCCGCTTCCAGCCAGTCGTCAGCCCGCACCGGACCGGTCAGGACCAGGGCAAACAGCAGAAACCAACCGGACACTCGGCGGCGCATTCGAAGTGCCGAGCTTCCGGGAAGTCCCGGCACGGAAGCAAGCGGCACGGAGACCGGGAGGGGCGAGAAGAGTTGGTTGGGGCGTGTTCCATCCGCGACCCCATATAGATCCGCCGCGCCCGTGGACACACGATGCGCATCGCGGGAAGTCCCACCGCGCAGCGCTTCCCCCGTTCCCCGAAGTGACCCCACTCGATGGACGGAGGAAGTCAGGGACTCGCGAAGCTCGCCCCTCCAGGAACGAAGAGGGACGGTCTCATGGCCGCCAGGGGTGGCGGATGCCCGCCCAGGCCAGCAGGGCCAGTCCAACGGGCGTGCCGGTCACGGAGAACGGCACCGCGGCGATGGCTGCCAGCACCAACGCCTTCAGGAACGCCACCCGCCGACGGTCCCCCGCGCGCCGGCGCTGCACCAGGAACACGGCGATGAGCACCGACAGAAAGCACAGGGGAATGGTGATGGGCCAGTCCACCACCAGGAACTCCGGGAACAGCCACAGGTTGTCCACCAGGATCAGGGCCAGCGCCGACAGGGGCTCGAACCACGGACGACTCCGCGCGACGGGGGGTGCCTCGGAAGCCACCGGCGGTGCCGGTGGCAGTACCTCGGGAATCACCACCTGCGGAGGAGCGGATTGGCTCACACCTCTTCGTTGGCACAAAACCGGGGCCTGCGCAATGCCTGGTCCGATCGTAGGAGACGAGGTAACGAGGCTCTGACTTCCCCGTTTGCTGAACACTTGAAACTTGAAACTGAAAACTCTCCCTTGGGTGCGGGATGAGTCAGAGTCTCCTGGACGTCGCCCACTTCCAACGAACCGCCTTGACGTCGCGGGAAGCGGCGGCGGACGTTGCGCCGGGACGCCCGGTGCCAGCAACCGCCGGCGGGATTGTCACGCAACGCATGAGGAAACGAGCGCTCATTACCGGGGTCACCGGACAGGACGGTTCCTACCTGGCGGAACTGCTGCTGTCCAAGGACTACGAGGTCCATGGCGTGAAGCGCCGCGCCTCGTCCTTCAACACCCGGCGGGTGGACCACCTCTACCAGGACCACCACGTCGGCCAGCGCCAGTTCGTCCTCCACTATGGCGACCTGGCGGACTCGTCGAACCTCATCCGGATCATCCAGGCCGTGCAACCGGACGAGGTGTACAACCTCGGGGCGCAGTCCCACGTGGCGGTGAGCTTCGAGTGCCCGGAATACACGGCCGACGTGGACGCCCTGGGCACGCTGCGTCTGCTGGAGGCGCTGCGCTTTTCCGGGCTCGCGGCCCGGACCCGTTTCTACCAGGCCTCAACCTCCGAGATGTACGGTCTGGTCCAGGAGACGCCCCAGACGGAAACCACCCCCTTCCATCCGCGCTCGCCCTACGCGGTGTCCAAGCTCTTCGCCTACTGGATCACCGTGAACTACCGGGAGGCCTACGGCATGTACGCCTGCAACGGCATCCTGTTCAACCACGAGTCCCCGCGCCGCGGCGAGACCTTCGTCACCCGCAAGATCACGCGAGGCCTGGCCAACATCGCCCAGGGCCTGGAACGCTGCCTGTATCTCGGCAACCTGGAGGCCCGCCGCGACTGGGGCCACGCCCGGGACTACGTGCGCATGCAGTGGATGATGCTGCAGCAGGACACGCCCGACGACTACGTGATCGCCACCGGCATCCAGCATTCGGTGCGGCAGTTCGTCGCATGGTCTGCGGCGGAACTGGGCATCACCCTGCGCTTCGAGGGCGCGGGCGTGGAGGAGCGGGGCGTCGTGGCGTCGGTGACCGGCGACCAAGCGCCGGCGGTCTCGGTCGGGGATGTGGTGGTGCGGGTGGACCCCCGTTATTTTCGTCCGGCCGAGGTGGACACCCTGCTGGGGGATCCGACCAAGGCCCGGACGCGTCTGGGCTGGGAGCCGCAGATCACCGTGCGGGACCTCTGCGCGGAGATGGTCCGCGAGGACCTGGATCGGGCCCGCCGCCATGCGCTGCTCAAGCGCCACGGCCACGACGTAACGATCGAGCAGTAAGCGCGCGGACGTGAGATCCTGGCAGGGTCGTGTGCCATCCGCGACCCCATCTGGATCCGCCCATCCCGTGGACGAACGACGCGCATCGGGGCAAGCACCAGAGCGAAACGCCTCCCCCATTCCCCGCAACCACTCCACACGCGCAAGGGTAGAATATGGGATCGTGCGGAAGCCCGATCCCCCGCTTTGGACCTCCGGCCTGGCCGGCTACGGCTTGAGTTCCATCACCACCGGGCAGTGATCCGAACCCAGGACCTGCGGCCGGATGCAGGCCCTCTTCAGGCGCGGACGCAGCGACGGGCTGATCAGGAAGTAGTCAATGCGCCACCCAACGTTTCGGGCACGGGCGCCGGACATGGGGCTCCACCAGGTGTAGTGCCCGCCCGCCTTCTCGAACTCGCGGAAGGTGTCCACAAAGCCGGACGCCACGAACGCCGAGAACCCCGCGCGCTCCTCCGGGGTGAAGCCATGGTTCCTCACGTTGGCCTTGGGATTGGCGAGGTCGAGCTCGGTGTGCGCCACGTTGAGGTCCCCGCACCAGATCACCGGCTTGGAGGCCTCCAGCGACTTCAGGTAGGCCAGGAAATCCCGGTCCCATTCCTGCCGGTAGCCGAGGCGGGTGAGTTCCCGCTGCGAGTTGGGCACGTACACGTTGACCAGGAAGAAGTCCGCGTACTCCGCCGTGATCACCCGTCCCTCCCGGTCATGCCGGGGATCACCGATACCCAGGGTGACCCGCGCCGGACGCGTGCGCGTGAAGAGGGCCGTGCCGGAATAGCCCTTCTTCTCGGCGCAGTTCCAGTAGGTCGCATAGTGCGCCGGCCACAGGGCCTCGACCTGATCCGGAGTGCACTTGGTCTCCTGCAGGCACAGGATGTCCGGAGCCTCCTCTGCGAGGAATTCCAGAAAGTTCTTCCGCAGCACCGCGCGCAGTCCGTTGACGTTCCAGGAGATGAGTTTCATGCCAAGACCCGGCCGGATGTACCCCGATTGCGCCGCGCTTCGCAACCGAACTGCGCAGGTCGGTCGTGGCGCCCGGCCCTGCCGGGCTGACCCGCAGCCATTCCATACGAATCAGGGCACTGGCACCGCAGAGGCGCGGCGACACGGAGAGAAACGCCGAATTCATGGGGCAGCACCCCTCACTCAACAGGGATTCCACCTCTCACAATTCCTGCCGTCATTCCTCGGTGTTCTCAGCGCCTCTGGGGTGAAACCCGCCGCTTCCTGCCGCATCCGGCTGAGGATCCGCTCCAGGCCTGCGGGCACCGCCGCCTTCCCCCGCGGGTCCTTCACTGAAAAGCCCCCGCGCACACCTTGCGCCCGCAGGCGGTGTTCCGGGATGGTTCCGCGCGGATGTCGCGAATGCTGAAATCTTCGGGATCGGTGGGGGCGGCCACGCTCATCAGCCGGTGTCTGGGGTTTTTGCGGGAGGCGGTGTACGCGGGGTTCATGGGCATCGGTCCGGTGGCGGATGCCTTCATCTACGCCTACTCCCTGCCCAACCTGCTGCGGCGGCTGCTCGGCGAGGGCGCGCTCACCGCCGCATTCATCCCGGTGTTCAAGGAGCGGGAGCGGCTCCATGGCGAGGCGCCCATGTGGCATGCCGCCAATGCCGTGCTGTGCGCCCTCATCCTGCTCCTGGGCGCCATCGTGATCCTGGCCATGGGCATGCTGGCCGCGGTCATCACCTGGGCGCCGGTCCCGCTGCACAGCGAACTCGCGGCGCGCCTGATGTTCGTGATGTTCCCCTACGTGGCGTTCGTCTGCCTCGCTGCGGTGTTCATCGGGCTGCTCAACGCCCGCGGCCACTACTTCATGCCGGCGCTGGGCGCCGCGGTGCTGAACGTGGTGATGATCGCCTCGGTGTTCTTCCTGGCACCGCGGTTCGGCGCGCACCTGCACCAGCAGATCTTCGGGGTGGCGGTCGGCGTGGTGATCGCCGGACTTCTCCAGGCGGCGGTGCAATGGCCGATGCTCCGTCGCGACGGATTCCGCTTTGCCTGGGTGAACCCCTTCCGCGACCCGACCGTGCGCGAGGTGGCCCGCAAGATGGGGCCGGCGGTGCTCGGGGTCGCCGCCTACCAGGTCAATGTGGTGGTCACGCAATCCCTGGCCTACGCCGAGGCGCGCAATGTGGTCTCCTCCTTCAACTACGCCGTCCGGCTGATGGAACTGCCCCAGGGCGTGGTCGGCGTCTCCCTGGCGACCTATCTGCTGAGCGAGCTGAGCGGACTGGCCGCCGAAAAGAAGTTCCCCGAGTTCCGCGCGGCGCTTCGGGACGGCCTGCGTCAACTGGTGTTCATCAACACCCTGGCCACCGTCATCCTCCTGGTGCTGGCGCGTCCCATCATCCGCCTGCTGTTTGAGCACGGCAACTTCTCCCCCGCCAATACCGGCCTCTCGGCACAGGCCCTGTGGTCCCTGGCGCCGGGACTGCTGTTCTTCTCGCTGAACAGCATCCACGCCCGCGCCTTCTACGCGCTCGGCGACACCCGCACCCCGATGCGGATCAGCCTCGTGACGCTGCTGTTCAACCTGCTGCTGGCCGTGCTGCTGATCCCCCCGCTGCACCAGGCGGGCATGGGTCTGGCCAACACCCTGAGCGCGGCCGCCAACACCGTGCTGCTCATGTACGGACTGCGCCGCGCACTGCCCCGCTTTGGCTTTGCCGAGTGGATGCACGACCTGCATGGAGTGCTCGCCGCCGCCGCCGCCGCGGCCCTGGTGGCGGGCGGCCTGTGCCTCGGATTCCAGCACAGCCTCGGGCTCCAAGGCTGGCTGGCGCGCAGCATCACCGTGTTTGGCTCCATCGCCGGCGCCGGCATCGCGTACCTGCTGGTGGCGCGGGCGATGCGGCTGCCCCAGGCCGTGGAACTCATGGATTTTGCCATCAGCCGCCTGCCGCGCCGCGGACGCCGAAGCCGGTGAGAACGATTCACCCTGCCAAGGACCTGGGGTGCATGTCTTGGGACTGCGGCGGCTAGCCGCCGCTTTGGCGTTGAACGTGAAGGGCGCGCGGGCCGGGGAATGAACGCCCGGTCCTCGGACTGCCCGTCGTTGCACAGCGGCGTCTCCGCTGCGCTGCGCCGCCTGCACTCCAAGGCTGGCGGCGGTTTCTGGCCTGGTGACCTCGTCTCCTACGATCTTCACTTCATCACCCAACGCTCATCATTCGTCCTTCCCCCAGAACGGCCCGATTTGACGCGTGCCCGGACTGAAGGCCGGTCCTAGAGTCCCGGCCTGTCATGGACCGCGACTCTTCCGCCACGCCCTCTCCCTGGATTGCCTCCTATCAGACCCATCGGGACCTGCCGCCGTTGGCCGGCCTCGGCTCCTTCGCCGAAGCGGCGCGACCCGGATTCTCCGTGGAGGAGTCCGTACGGCGCCTCAAGCGTCACCATTATGCGTTGCGCCGCCTGCACGGCATCTTCATCGCGCGGCTCACCGCCGAACCGGTGTATGAACTGAAGATGGCCTTCAGCCACCAGGCGCATGTCTGCGCCGAGCAGGTCACCGCGCTGCGCAGCCGGGTGGGGGAGATGCGCGAGCCGCCGCTGGGACTCGATCAGGTGCCGCACCCGGGACTGGAGATCGCCTTCGACGAGATCCGCGCCACCGATTCCACCGCGGCGCTGCTCCTGGGAATCTACGAGGGGGTGCTGCCCGCACTGCACGAGGCCCTGGGGCGGCATGCCACGGACACTCACGTGCTGGCGGATCAGCCCACGCGCCGCGTGCTGCGCTGGACGCTGCTGGACCTCGACGACCTGCTGGACTACGGCCGGAAGGCCATTAGCGCCCTGGTCTCGGCGTCCGAACGGGAAGCGGCGTTGCCGGCGCTGGCGGTGATCCGGCAGGCGATCGCCGCGGCGGGCGGACTCGACGGCACCGCGGCGGAGGGGCCGGTTCCCCCGCGCCTCCACTCCGCGAAGCCGTGGACCCATGACGGACGCCCCCGGCGGGACAGCCGCTTCCCCGACCCGTATAACATGGGCGTGAACGCCGAGGTGTTCCTGTACGACGAGAAGCAGCCCGCGGACGCCAAGGTGCTGATGATGTTTTACAAACGTCTTCGGGAAATTGATGTGCCCGAGATGATGGCCAGCATCCTGGCGGAAACGCCGGACAAGCCCTGGGGCTACTACCGCGACATGACCCGGCAGCTCTGGGACGAGGCCCGGCACGCCATGATGGGCGAGGTGGGGTTCGCCAGCGTGGGCGTGGACTGGCCGCAGCAGGTGCCGGTCAACTTCACCTGGTCCCTGGGACTGAACACCCAGCTCACCCCGCTCGAGCGCCATGCCGTCTTGTACTTCATCGAACAGGGCCTGATGCCCCGGACCGGCAAACGCCATGAGTGGGAGGTGGGCCGGCAGTCGGGAAACGCCCTCGCGGCCACCTTCCAGGACTTCGACTGGGCTGACGAGGTGCTGCACGCGCGCGTCGGACGCGACTGGTATGTCAGCCAGATGCCCAGCGCTCATGAGGCCGTGGCCTACGGGGACGCCTGTTGGAGCCGCGTCCTTTCCGGATGGGCCGGCTGGCGGGACGCGGGACTGACCGCGCATCGCAACTGGTGGCCGGACGCCTACCGCCAATACTGCGAGCGGAACGGGCTGTGTTTGCAACCCGGGGTGGCCGCCTACCAGGTGACCTACGAATCCACCCGCGCCGATCTGCGGGATGTGTCCGGGTCCGCATAGGCTTCCGGGCGACGTATCGTACGGCGTCTATCCCTGCGGGTTTTCCTGCCAGCAGATTCTGGTGTCGCTGAGCGGAACCGACTGGAATCCGTATCAGTTCACGGTCGCCGCCTTCATCATCACCCTGGTTCCCGCCTGCACCAGTTGGTGGCTCGTCGAAAAGCCGAGGCCGAAACTGAATACGCGGCTGCCGGCGCCCGCAGCCTGGAGGGCGGTCCAGTCATTCCCTGCCAGCCAAGTCGAGTTTCAGGTCATCCTCCGGCTGTAGGCGAAGCGTTCGGAACGCAACTTTGCCAAGGTGGAAAGACCTCGATCCACCACACCGACACCCAGCGACCATCGCGCAATCAGATTTCACTCGACGGTTATCTGTTTGGGTGTTGGCATACACGCGTTCACCCGTTCAACGCTCCAACCCAAACCTCAAAACCAGAACACAACCATGAAGACGCAATCCCTGAAACCGGCGGTCGCCCTCGCCGCCGCGCTGCTCGCGGAGTCCGCGCTCGGACAGAATCCCTGGACGGTCGTCCACGAGGGCGATCGGCCCCTGAATGCCGTGGCCTTCGGCGATGGCCTGTTCGTCGCTGTCGGCGATTCGGGCACCGTGCTGACCTCGCCAGATGGGGAGGATTGGACCCCTCGGACCCTCCCCGCACCGGCGGACGCTGCGCTTCAATCCGTGGTCCACGGAGGCGGACTCTGGCTGGCTTCCGGCCGAACCGCCGGGGTGTTGACGTCACCGGATGGCATCCGATGGGCTTGGGTTCCCGGCTCGCCAACCAATCTCACGGCGCTGGCACATGGCAACGGCGTCTTTGTGGGCGTCGGGCAGCGCCGGCTGTGGGCCTCCACCGACGGCGCCAAGTGGGACTGGGTCCAACGTGAAAGCGGCGTGATGGATCGGGTGCTGGCCTTTGGCGGTGGCTGGTTCGTGGCCAAGCAAGCGTTGTCTGGCGATCGCCTGCTCGCGTCTGCCAACGGCACGGACTGGGTGGACCAACCCGGCCCCTCGCCGCTGAATCTCTATTCCATCGTGTACGGCGACCGACAATTCCTTGCCATCGATTCTTCGAATCAGGCGTTCACGACGTCGGACTTTGAATCATGGACACCCGGCGGATGGGTCCAGGGACCTCGGCCTTCCGCCGCGGCCCACGGAATGGGGGTCTTTGCGGTCGCTGGCGGAGGGGACCCGGAGATGTCGGTGGACGGATCGGCATGGACCTTTGACCGGATGAGCGGAGGCCGGGCGACGCGAGGCCTCGCCTACGGAGCCGGAGGATTTGTCGCCGTCAATTTCGATGGCAGGATCCGCAGGGCCACGAACTGGCTGTTTCTGGACACCACGGGGCCCGGAAGCCTCGCCATCCTGGGCCCCGGCGGCGGGCGGTATGGCATTGAGGCTCGGGATTCATTGGATGCCGCCGCGTCATGGTCGCCCGTGGGCGAAGTCCGGGTCGGGACCAACGCCGAACCCTGGTTGGATCCGGACGTCTCCACCCGCTCGGGGCGGTTCTACCGCGCAGTGGGACCCTGAATGCGGAAAAGATTCCGCTTGAGCGCGGGACGCCGGTTCGCGTTCATTTCCGGCCCGTCCTCAGGGACGGGTCCGACGGAACGGGGTGGGATACCCAAGTGGCCAACGGGGGCAGACTGTAAATCTGCTGGCTTACGCCTTCACTGGTTCGAATCCAGTTCCCACCACCACCGTTCCCGGATCGGAGATCCGCTCATGGACCGCGAACCACCGGACGGTTCCCCGCCACAATCACCGGCGGCGCCCCCAACGGGGGAGTCCCCTGCTTCGGACCTGCCGGGCGAGCCATGGCGGTGGTGTCCGCGCTGCGGACACGAACTGCACAATGAGAAGTGCAAGCTGCGCTGCCCCCGCTGCCACTACTTCATGAGCTGCTCGGATTTCGACTGAGCGGGCGGGGCGAGGCTCTGTCCGCATGCGCAACCATGAACTGACGTGGTGGTGCGTCCACACGCGCACGGCTCGGCGGGAGCCTCGCCCCTCCAGGAATTGAGGGACGCCCTGCGGCATCCCGACGGTTGCCGCCAGCTGCCCGGACGCTCAGAATCGGTTCCGCGTGACCTTCTTGCCTCTGGCTGAGCGCGAGCTCCGGGTGGCGGCGCGCCAGCCCATCACCCGGAGGCTCCGCCTGGGTGCGGCCCTGGCAGCCCTGGTCATTGCCGCGGGATTCTACCTGCTGCTTTCCGTGGGGCTCCCGGGAGCCTCCCGGGCCGGCTTTGGGACCGCGCTGTTCACCACCCTGATCGCCATCGCTTTTGGCGCCGCCCTGCTCGCCGGTCCGTTCCTGACCTCGGACTGCCTGAGCGAGGAGAAGCGCGAGGGCACGCTGGGGTTTCTCTTTCTCACCGACCTGCGCGGACACGACGTGGTCTTGGGCAAACTGGCCTCCACCTCGGTGCGGGCCGGATTTGCCCTGCTCGCGCTGCTGCCGGTGGTGGCCACCGCCCTGTTGCTGGGTGGCGTCACCGGACTCCAGTTCTGGAAGTCGGCGCTTACGCTGATCAGCACCCTCGCGGTTTCGTTGTCGGCCGGCATGCTGGCATCGGCGCTGTCCCGCCAACCCCAGAAGGCGCTCGCACTCACCCTGCTGTTCCTGGCGCTGCTGACCGGCGTCACGCCGTTGCTGGATGAACTCCTGGGCGGGACCGGATCCCCCGGACCGGTCTTCTTCAGGATGTTGAGCCCGGTGTCCCTGCTGATGAGTGCCCAGGGCTGGTCCCGGGGATCGTTCTGGCTGGGATGGCTCGTGCAATGGGGTATCGCCGCATCCTGCCTGGGAGTGTCGAGCCTGGTGCTGCCCCACGTCTGGCAGGACCGTGCCCGGAGCACCGCTCCCAGGCGGCGTTCCCTGACAGCGGGGACGACTTCTACGGGAGGTTTTGGAGGGCGCCGCCACCGTTGGCGCTCCCGGATGCTCGACGAGAATCCCGCCATCTGGCTGGCCGTTCGGGAGCGCTGGATGCTCTGGATGACCTGGGCGATGGCCGGTGTGCTTGGTGCGCTCACCCTCGGTGTGGGGCTGTGGGCGTTTTGGTTCGAGCCCGCCTCCCCGGGCGCCGCGGCACTCGCCTCCGGATCGCTCATGATCTGGAGCTGGATTTCAGGCCTGCTGATCTGGGTGCTGTTCATCGGGGCGGCCACCCAGTCCGCCCGGTTCTTTGTGGATGCCCGACGCAGCGGCTTACTGGAACTGCTGCTGGCGACCCCGCTGTCGGACCGGGCCATTGTTTCCGGACACTGGCACGGCTGGTGGCGCTTCTACGGACTGCCGCTGGCGCTCTGCCTCGCCATGTCCGCTGCCTCCACCTGGGCGATGCAGCGTCAGGTCTTTCAGCAGTTTTCGGCCGCCATTCCCACCGCCGTCCCGGTAACCGGCGGCGCCACCAATGCCGCGGGACTGGCCTCCACCAACGGCACGACGTTCCAGGTGTTGCAAACCCCGGGAGGCGGCACGGTGATGACCGGAGTGTTGCGACCACCTGGCTCCCCGCTTCTAACCACCGTGGGGCCTATGGCGCTGGCGGTGCTCCACGTGGGGAATATCGCGCTCAATCTGATCGCAGTGGGGTGGGTCGGCATGTGGATGGGCCTCACCTCCCGCGGGGTAATCGTGGCGGCCATGAAGACCCTGGTGTTCGTTCAGGTCATCCCCTGGTTCGTGATCGCCTTCGCATCGGCAATTTCCATGCCGCTGATCCTGTTCCCCCTGCTGATGAATCCTGGGGCAGCGGGTCCTGGCGCGGTCGCCCAGCAGTGGATGGTCTGGATGCCGATGTTCATGGCCCTGATCTCCGCCGGCCTCAGCGCCGTCAAGGACCTCGCCTTCATTTCGTGGGCGAGACGGCGGCTGGCGGCGGAATTTCGCCTGCGTGCGCTGCCCACCCTGTCCGCGGTCCCGATCCCACCACCGCCGCCCGGGGCGGCTCCTCCCGTGATTTCGCAATAGGCTGCCGCACGAAACTACGCCGCTCCCGGCGGCGGCTTCGGGTCGTCCAGCGGCGTCAGGCCCTCGCGTTTCTGCCTTCGGCAACGCTGCAGCTCGGAAAGCACCCGGAGGTGCTCCGCCTCGCCGATGCCGGGCTCGGCCACCCGCGCGGTCAGTTGGACGATCTCGCGGTCCAGGGCAGCATTGCGCAGGCGGAGGATGGCGTCAGCCAACTGCTTCTCCGGCTCGGGAATGGTCCGGCGCTCTGCCGCGGCCGCGGCCACCAGCGTCCGGGCCGCCTCGTCGCTCTCGAAATGTCCCAGCAGGGCGGCCACCTCGCCGCCCAGCGAGAGATGCAGGGCGATGATCCGGCGGACCACCGGATGCGTCACCCAGTGCGGATCCAGATGCTCGGCCGCG